>JAUSJX010000159.1 GCA_030647435.1 Candidatus Rokuibacteriota bacterium | reverse complement strand
GAGCGCCGCTACCAGAGCCGTGTCGTCTCCCAGCTCATGCGCCGGGCCCAGGAACTCGGCTACACCCTCACCAAAACCGCGGACGTCTCACCCCCTGCCGGTTCACCCGCGTGATGATGTTACTTGGAAGAGCAGGCTAGGTGGTCAAGAGCCCAGGTCCGCGGCGGGATGCCGCCGCTGTCGCGGCGGGCGCGGCCATCCATGTCCGGACACCCAGGTAGCACAGGAAGAGCCCGCCGACGGCGCGGCCGTCGACGACCGTGCGGCGGATGCAGGGGATGCCGATCGGGCCGACGGGCGCGGCAATCCCGAAGCCGATCGCGAGGCCGCGGAGAAAGACGGAAAGCCCCACGTGCGGCCCCGGCCGCTGTCAGGACGCGCGGGCCGGTGCCTTGCGGCGGGCCGGAGGCTTGAGGGCGGCGTCGATCGCCGCGGCGAGGCGCGCCTCGTCGGCCGTCGCGTCGAGCCGCGCCGCGATCTCGCCGCGCTTGTTGACGACCACCGTGTACGGCGCCCGCTTGAAGCCGAAGCGGTTGGCGACCCGGAGGCTCGGGTCGAGCGCGACGGGGTAGGTGGCGCGGTGGGCCTCGAGGAAGGCGCGGACGTCGGGCTCGGTGTCGTCCACGTGGATGGCGAGGATCTCGACGTCCCGCGACCTGTACCGCTCGTACACTCGCTGGAGTCCCGCGGCCTGCGCCGCGCAGGTCTTGCACCACGAGGCCTGGAAGCGGAGCACGAGCACCTTCTTGCCGATGAGCGCGCGGGAGTCGAAGGTCTCGCCGCCCTTGAGGAGCGGCATCCGCACGGCGGGGGCGGCCGGCGGGGCGGCGCGGGCGGGCGCCGGCGAGAGGGCAAGAAAGGCGAGGGCGGCGGCGGCCAGAACGCGCATGACGACGCATAGTATAATCGTCGCCATGACGGACCTCGAACGGGAATTGCGGCGTGTCGTGGAGGGCGACGTCCGCTTCGATCCCTACTCGCGGCTGCTCTATTCCACCGACGCGTCGATGTACCAGATGGAGCCGATCGGCGTCGTGATCCCGCGCCACGCGGGCGACGTGCAGGCCGTGCTGGAGCTGGCGAGCCGGGAGAACGTCGCCGTCCTGCCGCGAGGCGGGGGCACCTCGCTCACCGGACAGACGGTCAATCGGGCGGTCGTCATGGACTTCTCGCGCTGGATGCAGGGCGTGCTCGAGGTCAACCGCGAGGAGATGTGGGCGCGCGTGCAGCCGGGCGTCGTCCAGGACGAGCTCAACGCCCACGTCCGGCCGCTCGGGCTCCTCTTCGGGCCGGACACTTCGACCTCCAACCGCGCCACCATCGGCGGCATGCTCGGCAACAACTCCGGAGGATCCCACTCGATCGCGTACGGCCTCACGGTCGAGCACGTCATCGAGATCACGGCGCTCCTGGCCGACGGCAGCCGCGCCGTGTTCGGCGAGGTCACGGCCGAGGCCTTCCGCGCCAAGATGCGCGCCTCGGGGCTCGAGGGCCAGATCTACCGCGAGGTCGCGCGCATCCGCGACCAGCACGGCCCCGAGATCCGGCGGCGCTACCCCAAGCACTGGCGGCGCGTCTGCGGCTACAACCTCGACGAGCTGGTCAAGGACCGGCCGCTCAACATGGCCCGGCTCGTCGTCGGATCGGAAGGCACGCTGCTGACCATCGTCGAGGCGAAGATGCGTCTCGTCCCGCGCCCCAAGGCCACGGCCGTGGACGTGATCCACTACCGCGACATCCAGGAGGCGCTCGAGTCCTCGCAGGCCATCCTCGAGACCGGGCCCTACGCCGTCGAGCTCACGGACAAGATGATCCTCGACCTGGCGCGTGGCAACATCGAGCAGTCCAAGCGCATGGGTTTCGTCCAGGGCGACCCGGGCGCCATCCTGATCGTCGAGTACGCGGGCGACTCACCGGCCGAGGTCCGCTCCAAGGTCGAGGCGCTCGAGGCCAAGCGCGCCGCGGCCGGCTTCGGCTACGCCGCGCACATCTCGCTCGACGCCGCGGAGCAGCAGTCCATCTGGAAGCTGCGCAAGGCCGGGCTCGGGCTTCTCCTCGGCACCAAGGGCGAGGCCAAGCCCATCGCCTTCATCGAGGACACGGCGGTGGATCCGAAGCACCTGCCCGTGTTCGTCTCGCGCTTCCGGGAGATCATGGCCAAGCACGGCGCCGAGGGCGCGTACTACGGTCACTGCTCGGTCGGGTGCCTGCACATCCGTCCGCTGGTCAACCTCAAGACGGCGCGCGGGCTCGAGCAGGTGCGGGGCATGGCCGACGAGATCTTCGACCTGGTCCTCGAGTACGAGGGCGCGATCTCGAGCGAGCACGGCGACGGCCGCGCGCGCAGCCCCTTCCTCGAGCGCGTGTACGGTCCCGCCGTGTTCCAGGCTTTCCGCGAGTTCAAGTCGGCCTTCGACCCGAAGGGCCTGATGAACCCGGGCAACATCGTGGCGAGCCCGGGCGTCACCGAGCACCTGCGCTACGGCACCGAGTACAAGACCTGGGAGCCGAAGACTTCGCTCGACTTCTCCGCCCAGGGCGGCTTCGCCGCGGCCGTGGAGATGTGCAACGGCGTGGGCGTGTGCCGGAAGACGCTCGAAGGCACGATGTGCCCGTCCTACATGGCGACGCGCGACGAGGAGCACTCGACGCGCGGCCGGGCAAACGCGCTCCGCGCCGTCCTCTCGGGCAAGGTGCCGTCCGCGGACTTCACCGGGAAGCGGCTCTTCCAGGTCATGGACCTCTGCCTCGAGTGCAAGGGTTGCAAGGCCGAGTGTCCGGCCAACGTGGACATGGCGAAGATGAAGTACGAGTTCCTCTACCACTACTACAAGGCCAACGGCCAGCCGCTGCGCAACCAGATCTTCGGTCACATCGGGAGCCTCTCGTGGTGGGGCGCGAGGCTCGCGCCGCTCTCGAACTGGCTCGCCGCGTCGGCGCCCAACCGCTGGCTCATGGACACGCTGCTGGGTATCGACCGCCGCCGCCCGCTGCCCATCTTCGCGCGCGAGACCTTTACCGCCTGGTTCGACCGGCGCCGGGCGCCGGCCGCCGCGCCTCGTGGCCCCGTCGTCCTGTTCCACGACACCTTCGTCACCTACAACGCGCCCGAGATCGGCCGGGCCGCCGTCGAGCTGCTCGAGGCGGCCGGCTACAAGGTCGAGCTCGTGGACCGCAAGTGCTGCGGCCGCCCGCTCATCTCCAAGGGCATGCTCGACGAGGCGCGGGAGCACGCGCGCTGGAACGTCGAGCGGCTGCATCCGTGGGTCGCCCGCGGCGTGGCCGTCGTGGGGCTCGAGCCCTCATGCCTGTTGACGCTTCGCGATGAGTGGGTCGAGCTCCTGCGAACCGACGCCGCACGGGAAGTGGCGCTCTCGAGCTTCCTGCTGGAGGAGTTCCTCCTGCGTGAGCGGGCCCGCGGTCTCGACCTGCGTTTCAAGCCGGGCCCGCGCCGCGCGCTGCTCCACGGCCACTGCCACCAGAAGGCGCTCGTCGGCACGGCGCCGACGGTGGCCGCCCTCGCGTGGGCGGGCTACGAGGTCAGCGAGGTGGACTCCGGCTGCTGCGGCATGGCGGGCTCCTTCGGCTTCGAGAAGGAGCACTACGATATCTCGGTGATGCTCGGGAATCGACGCCTGGCGCCAGCCGTCCAGGCCGCGCCGGCCGACACCGAGGTGGTCGCCTCCGGCATCTCCTGCCGCCAGCAGATCGAGCACCTGTCCGGGCGACGCCCGCGGCACCCGGCCCAGCTCCTGCGGGACTCACTCGACACCTAGGCCAGCGATCACGCGCTGACCGCTTCCGGGAGATCAGCCATGCCACTCAGCCGGCAAACGCTCGAGACGCTCTACCAGGTCATGGTCCGCATCCGCCGCTTCGACGAGCGGACGGTGGAGCTCTTCAACGCCGGCCACGTCAAGGGCACCGCCCACAGCTACGTCGGCCAGGAGGCGGTCGCCACCGGCGCCTGCGCGCACCTGACGAAGGACGACTCCGTCATTAGCAACCACCGCGGTCACGGCCACTGCATCGCCAAGGGCGCGCGCCTCGACTTCATGATGGCCGAGCTGATGGGGCGCGAGGACGGGTACTGCCGCGGCCTCGGCGGCTCCATGCACATCGCCGCGCTCGACCTCAACATGCTGGGCGCCAACGGGATCGTGGCGGCCGGCGTCCCGATCGGCGCGGGCGCCGCTCTTGCCACCAAGCTCCGGGGGACGGACCGCGTCGTCCTGTCCTTCTTCGGCGACGGCGGGGCCAACCAGGGCGTGGTGCACGAGACCATGAACCTGGCCGCGGTGTGGAAGCTCCCGTTCATCTTCGTCTGCGAGAACAACGGGTACGCGCTCAGCACGGACCAGAGGCGCACCACAGCGGGCGAGGGCGTCTCCGCCCGCGCGCGGGCCTACGGCATCCCGGCGGCCCGCGTGGACGGCAACGACCTGGTCGCCGTCTATGACGCGGTCGGTGAGGCCGTCGCGCGCGCGCGCCGCGGCGAGGGGCCGAGCTGCGTCGAGGCCGTCACCTACCGCTGGGGCGACCACAGCATGCGCGCCAACCTGCCCGAATACCGGACCAAGCAGGAAGAGCTCGAGTGGATGGAGAAGGACCCCGTCGCCCGCGTCGAGCGGCGCCTGATGGACATGGGCGCGACTGACATCGACCTTAAGGAGATGCGCCTGCGGGTCGAAGGCGAGCTGGACGCCGCCGTCGCGTACGGGATCGAGAGCCCCGAGCCCACCATCGAGATCATGGAGGCCGCGGTCTACGCCCCGCACTCACAAGTGGCGGAGCCCGCGAGCCGCGCCGGCCGCGAGCAGACCTTTGCCGAGGCGCTCAACGGGGCGCTGCACGGCGAGATGGCGCGTGACGAGCGTGTGTTCCTCATGGGCGAAGACGTCGGCTTGATCGGCGGCATCTTCCAGGTGTCGCGCGGGCTGCGCGATCGGTTCGGCGAGGAGCGCGTGCGCGACACGCCCATCTCGGAGCCGTCATTCGTGGGCATGGGCGTCGGCGCGGCCGTGGCCGGGATGCGGCCCATCGTCGAGATCCAGATCTGGGACTTCGTGGCCATGACGATGGACCAGATCGTGAACCAGGCGGCGAAGATCCGCTACATGTTGGGCGGGAAGGCCACGGTGCCGCTGGTAATCCGCGGCCCGCAGGGCGGCGGCATCCGCCTGGCGGCCCAGCACTCGCAGAGCCTCGAGGCCTGGTTCGTCCACGTGCCCGGCCTCGTTGTCGTGGCGCCGTCCACGCCGTATGACGCCAAGGGTCTTCTCGCCGCGGCCATCCGTGACGACAACCCCGTCATCTTCCTCGAGCACAAGATGCTCTACCCGACGAAGGGCGAGGTGCCCGAGGGCGACTACGTCATTCCCCTCGGGAAGGCCGACATCAAGCGCGCGGGGACCGACGTGACGGTGGTGGCGACGCAGATGATGGTGCAGCGCGCGTTGCAGGTCGCGGGGGATCTCGAGAAGGAGGGCGTGTCCGTCGAGGTGATCGATCCCCGCACGCTCGTGCCGCTCGACGAGGACGCCATCCTCGCCTCGGTCGCCAAGACCAATCGCCTCGTCATCGTTCACGAGGCCGTCAAGCGCGGCGGTTTCGGCGCCGAGATCGCGGCCATGGTCAGCGAGAAGGGGCTGGACCTGCTGGACGCGCCCATCGCGCGGCTCGGGGCCCGCAACGTGCCGATGCCCTACAACGACAAGCTGGAGCTGGCCACGATCCCCTCGCGCGACGACATCATGGCCGCCATCCGCTCCGTCCTCTAGCAGCTTCCGGATCCCTCTCCCCTCCATGGAGGGGAGAGGGTAGGGTGAGGGGTGGCGCTCTACTTGTCTTTGACGGCGGCTTGGACCTTGGCCGCGAGGTTCGGTGGGATCGACGTCATGCCGTGCGCCGTCTTCGCGTGCTCTGTCGATCGGGGGTCAGGTCTTGCATTCATGCATTGCCCGCTGGACTCCGCAGCGGCGAGCGACCATCCGCCACGGCCAAATTGCAAGACCTGATCCCGACTCCGAGTCTGATGACAGCGTGTCCGATTCGCCTTGACACCCGTAGGTCGGCGCGTAGACTCCTCGCTTGATGCGCCTCCGCGATCGTCCGATGTCGCCGTGGAATCAGGATCCAGTGCCGGTCCAGGATCGGGTCACGATCCTCACATCTGCCGTCCTTCTCCTCATCGCCGCAGTGGCCTGGGTCCTTGTCGTCCTGTCAAGCATTCACGGTGAGGACATGGCGATGACCATGCCGGTGACGGTCTCTGACGTTCTTGTCTTCGTCGCAAGCTGGGCCGTCATGATGACAGCGATGATGCTGCCAAGCGCGCTCCCGATGATCGCCCTGTACGGCGCGATTCAGCGGAGAGCCATCGGGGCAAGCACGAGGGGGGTGCCGGTAGCGGTGTTCACGCTCGTCTACCTAGGCCTGTGGGCTGCGACCGGTGTCCCAGTGTACTTCGCACACATGCTCATGGCTGCGCTCGCCGGGCTCACGCTATCCTACGGCATCGCCGTGATCCTACTGGCGGCGGGTGCGTATCAACTGTCGCCCCTCAAGCAAGTGTGTCTGCGGGTATGTCGCAGCCCGCTCGGCTTTCTCCTCGGCCACTGGCGCGCAGGCCGTCGAAGTAGCCTCGCGCTGGGCTGGTCACACGCCGTATACTGCCTCGGATGCTGCTGGGCGCTCATGCTGGTGCTCGTCGCCGCCGGCGCGATGGGTCTCCCGTGGGTGCTCCTCATTACGGCCATCGTGGCGGTCGAGAAGTTGATGCCGGGCGGAGAATGGATCGCCCGAATCGCCGGGGCAGCCCTCGTGCTCCTCGGCGTGACCGTGGCCCTTCGTCCCGATCTCGTGGCGGCGCTGCGTGGCGCTCACGCGATGTGATCCCACACCAGTCGCCGGAGGAGGATCGTCATGGCAAGCCCCCAGTGGAAGATCAGCGGAGACTACTTCGAAGCGTGCAACTGTGACTCCGTGTGCCCGTGCCCAACCTCGGGCCTGGCAGCGCGGCCGACCCAGGGTCACTGCGATGCCGGCCTCGTCTTCCACGTCGAGCGCGGCTCGCATGGAACGATCCAGCTCGACGGCCTCAGCTTCGCCGTCCTCTTGCACACCCCCGGGCCGATGATCGCCGGAAACTGGACCGTCGGAGTGATCGTGGATGAGCGGGCCACCGCCGAGCAGCGCGAAGCGCTCGGGGCGATCGGAAGCGGACAGGGCGGCGGTCCGATGGCGGCCCTCGGGCCACTGGTCGGTTCCTTCGTCGGGATCGAAGCCAAGCCGATCCGGATTGAGGGCAGCGGGATGCGTCGATCCGTGTCGATCCCGGGGGCGCTCGACCTCGCCATCGAGGGAATTCCGGGCGCGAGCCAGACCGAGCCGATCTACTTAGATAATGTCGGTCACCCTGCCGCGACTCGCCTCGCCCTCGCGAAGGCTTCCAGGAGCCACATGCACGCGTTCGGGATCAACTGGGACGACTCGTCCGGCAAGAACAACGGCCACTTCGCTCCATTCTCCTGGAGCTCGAGCTAGGAGATGTGCCGCGCGCTCGCGCCGATCGGGATCAGCCCCGCTTGAGATCAAGGTCAGGTCTTGCATTCGTGCATTGCCCGCTGGACTCCGCAGCGGCGAGCGACCATCTCCTGAGGCCTGATGTCGGATTGCAAGACCTGACCCCCGACTGTGCTCCTCTTCCCGCCCTATCCAACAACTCCCTCACCCCAGAGGGGCAGGTCCTCTGGCCCCGCCGGCGAGGGCGAGCGCTCAGCCTCACGGGGGCATAGGTGGGTCCGCCCTCAGCGGTCGTCTGCCCCATCGGCCTCGGTGGACAGGCCATTGACGGCGCCGGGACGCTTGGCGCAGGATCACGTCCGATGGCCCCGCGCGGCGCCCGACCTCCGGCAGTCCCGCCGCCCGCCCCCGCCTGCTCACGCCGCCGCGCCGAGTCTCATAAGGACGTTTATGTTTCTATGCTCCTCGATTCTCACTGAGCGCCGGAGTGGAGCGTAGCCGATACGATGGGCATGCTCAGCCACGATGTGCTCTGGCACAACTCGTCGTTCGGAGTCAGCGCAATGAGGAGAACGCGAGCTTCCTGCCACCCAGTCCACGTGGGGCATCTTCTACGACGTCTACCGATATCAACGCATGGTCGTCGTCCTCGCGATCGCCCGCAAGGTCAGGAACCGATTGTTCGTGGTAAGGAGAGATTCGAGCCGCGACGATCGCGGCCGGGCAGCAGGAGACTTCCACCGGAGGCCGTCGGGGAGGGGCGCCGGGATCAGCGGCGGTGGCGCTTCCGGCGCTTTCCGGCAGGAGCGTGGCTCGCAAGCCATTCCAGAGCGCCGGGTGTCGCGTCCCAGGCGTCTCCTAGCTCATCGACGCAGATCACCGCCTCCTCCCGGCTGCCCATGGCATACGACGCAGGCGCGGGGCCCGCCCACTCGCTGTCGCCCGCCAGGTAGCCGGGCAAGTGGCGGTTCGAGCGAAACGCCGCGCGCAGCCGCTGGCGCGAGGCCGGGCAATCGCCCTCGCGGCGAAAGGCCCAGAGGGCCCGGCCGTATTGCCAGAGCGCCGTCGGCTCGTCGCCGAACTGGAGGAGCAACGTCCCCGCCTCGTCATCCCGCCCCGTGAGGAGGAGCGCGTTGAGAGAGGCGTACCGGACACCCTGGTTGTCGCCGGGATTGAGGCGGAGCAGATCGCGGTAGTGTGTGAGGGCCTCGTCACGCTGGCCCAGATCATCGAGGCATCGGGCCAGGCCGAAGCGCGCCCGCATGTAGGGCCGCGTGCGCACGTCGCCCCAGAAGTGCCCGGCCTCTTCCGCGAAGACGGTGGGCCCGAGGACCCGCTCGCCAGCTGCCACACCCTGGACGTAGAGGTCGCGGGCCTGACTGAGGTCGGCGCACTCCTCGGCGATGAGGACGTAGGCGTCGGCGCAGTCTGCGGACAGATCGAGGGCCTTGCGCGCCAACTGGATGCGGCGGCGGCCGCGCGCGTCCGTGGCACGGTAGACCAGATCCTGCGCGCGCTCCACGGGCGTGCTGGCCGTCGACGCGATGGTGTCCATCGATCCCGTGAACTTCGCTTGGAGGGCGTCGTTCATCTCGGACTCGCTGGCAAACTCCCGGGTGGCCGCGAAGCGCTGCACCTCGAGCAGCATGCGCTCAATGACGCGACGGTCGGGCATGCCGTGCCGGGCGGAGTCGGACGGCGCGTCCAGTGGGCGGAGCAGCTCCGGGATGGCCAGGGTGACGCGGCGGGGGCCATCGTGAGCGATGACGTCGTGACTCCAGCGGCCCTGGTCGATCTCGGCCTCCGTGGTGCGGGACAGCGCCAGCAGTATCGTCTCGATGCCGCCCAGCTCGCGCGCATCCGGACGGCGCAACCGGCTCGATGGGCCGAACCATGCCGCCACCGGATACGCCCCGGCCGCCGCCACCGGGAACCCTTGCTCTTCCCACAGGTCGAGGTCGGAGAATGGCGTCTCCCATGGCGCGCCGAAAAGGACGGCCCAGCGCCCCCCGTCTTCCAGAAGGGTTTCGGGGTCGGGGGAGGCGTGGAGCCTGTCGAGGTCCTTCGCGGAGGCGAAGAATCCCAGCCCGAACGTCTGACCGGCGCGTCCGAGGACCGTCACATGACGAAATGGCGCGCCCAGTCTCGGCGTCTCCACGTGGATCAGGTCCTCGTCGCTCAGGTGACGCCAGGGCGCTGCGGCATAGAAGTCGCGCGCCGCGGCGGCGAACGCCCGCATGCGCTCCACGGTCATGCCCTCGTGGTCCAGCGCTGCCGGATGCGGCTCGCCGTTCGTCTCCGCCGCCATCCGGTCCACCATCGCCTTCACCTCGTCGAGGCGGGTGTCGACGGTCACCGCCAGCTCCGGGTCACCAAGCGTGCGGGCAATCTGCTCACCGAGTGCCTGGTCGGCGACCTGGATCGCCGCCGGGCGCGTCCGGGCGAACTTGAAGCCCAGCTCAAGCAGCGCGTCGAGGGCGAGCGTCCCCTCTTCTTCGTTCGACTCTGCGAGCTTCACGGTGGCGAGGCCCGTCTCCAGGCTGATCCACACGGCGCCCAGGGGCCGATACGGCGTGCCATCGGGGCCGTCCACCCACATGGGCATGCGGAGGATGCCGCCTTGCCAGGTATCCTGGGAGCGCCGCGGCAGGCGGACGAAGCGGGCCAGCATGAGGGACGAAACCTGAGCCATGGCCGCCTCCGAAATCAGTGCTCCGGGATCACCGCGCCAGAGCCGGGGCCCGGCCGGTGTCCAGCGGGGGCACAGCGGCAGAGCGTGACGGACCGCCCGACTCTTCCACGGCGCGGAGGATACCACACGGAATTCCGATTCGGATGTGCCCTGTCACGCCGGACGTGTGGATCGCCATGTGCACGATCCCCGAATGCACCGTCGCGAGGTGGTCGGCGCCGAGGAGCTCGGCCACCGCCGCGGCGTCGGTGCGGAGGCCGCGCTCCACCGCTGGTCAAGAACGCGTAGGAGGGCGTTGACGCCGCCGGGGCGACTGGCGGCCCCATCGCGCGTGTAGCATCGCCACGAAGTCGTGCGCTGAGGGCGTGAGCGCGGCTTCTCGATGCCGGACGATCGAGATCGTCCGCCGCACCTTCCACCCGCGAAGCCGAACGATGGCGAGGGAGCCGGCCCGGAGCTCACCCTCGACGGTGAACCAACTACAGCCGGCCACGCCATGGCCGCGAGCCACCGCCAGCTTCACCGCTTCCCAGTTCGGCAGTTCGAGGCGGCGGCTCGGGGTGATGCCGGAGTCGGCCCAGGCCGCCTCGACGGCGGCTCGGGTCGCCGAGCCCTCGTATGGCGAGATCCATGTCGTCGCTTCCGCGTCCCGCCGCGACATCCTCCGGCCGGCAAGCTGGGGAGGACCCACCACCACGATCTCCTCCTCGACGAGCGGCTCCGCTTCGATCTCCGGCGCCGCCGCGAACCCGCCGACCACGCCGAATTCGGCGCGATGCGAGCGCAGCGCATCCATCGTTTGCGCCGACGCCCCGGGCACGATGGTCACGCGCACGTCGGGATGCGCGCGCTGGAACGTTACGACGACCTCCGGTAAGAGGTACGTGGCGGGGACGCCTGACGCGACGATCGTCAGCGAACCGGTGGCCCGCTGACGGAACTCGCCGACGCCCCGGACGGCCTGCGCCAGAAGCGCCTGGGCGCGCAGCACGTAATTGGCGAGGAACTCCCCGGCTGGAGTCAGCTCGCCGCCCCGCGGTCGGCGCTCGACCAGCTTCACCCCGGCCTCCCGCTCCACATCGGCGATGTGCTTGGAGACGGCGGGTTGACTGATGCGGAGCTCCCGCGCGGCCGCCGAGAACGAACGGCGCCGCGCGAAGGCCGCGAACGCCCTTAGCCGCGCTTCCATGTCCATAATCAGAGATTATACCGACACGGCGTCGTATGTATTTCAGTTCTGCCAGGTGGCGACCTAGTGTTGGCCATCCGTGATAGTAGGTCCAAGGAACGATGGCCGGCGAGAGCAGGCCTGAGAGGGCCGAGAGGAGGCATGCATGAGAGTTCTCAGCAGGCGAATGCTTGGTGGGGTTCTGTTGGGAATGGCACTGGCGGTGTCCTCGGTTCTCGGCGGCTCACGGCCGGCGGCGGCGGTGGAGGTGGGCGAGCCGGCGCCCGACTTCAAGCTGCCGAGCACCAACGGGGTCGACATCGCTCTCAGCGACTTCAGGGGCAAGAAGTGGGTGTTCCTGGAGTTCTACGGCGGGGATTTTCATCCGACCTGAGCGGCGAACCTGTTGGCCAGGAAGGCCAACTACCAGAGCTTCGAAGTTTTGAATGTCCAGCTCCTCGGCGTCAGCGCCAATTCGACGTTCTCGCAGCAGGCCTTCGCCGAATCTCTGAAGCTGCCGTATCCGCTGCTGAGCGACTACGCCGACCGAAAGGTCATCGGGGCCTACGGCATCCTCAAGGAGAGGACGATGACCGCGATCAGGACGTTCTTTCTCATCGACCCCCAGGGTGTGATCCGCAAGAAGTGGGTCATCGAGAACCCGAGCACGACGACCGTGTACAGCGACACCGTCCTGAAGGGTATCCGGGAGGTCATTGGCAGGCAGTGACGGTGCCGTCAATTCGTTCGGCGCCGGTGCGGGGCCGGTGGTGGCCCTGGCTCGCGTGGAGTCTGCTCGTCGCCACGCAGTGCAGTCCGGTGGGAGCGGACCCGGTGGTGCCATCGCTGCTCAAGCCACTCGATCTGGTCGGTTACCCCTCCCGCACCACGCCTCCCCACTTCAGTGGCAGCACCGTCGATGCCCGGCGGGTCTCGATGACCGTTCTGCGGGGGAAGGTCGTCCTCGTGAACTTTTGGGCGAGCTGGTGTCTGGAGTGTCGCCCGGAAATGCCCGTGCTGGAGCGCCTGCACCGTGAGCTCGCGCCGCAGGGCCTCGCCTTCGTCGGCGTCAACGCCCGGGAGAAGAAGGAAGCAGTGTCGCGCTATGCCAAGGAACTGGGCCTGACCTTCCCACTCGTGCTCGATCCGGACGGCGAGATCAGCGCGCTGTATGGCGTGGTCGGTTTGCCCGCGACCTTCCTCGTGGGCCGGGATGGACGTGCCGTGGGGTTCGCGATCGGATCGCGTGAGTGGGGGAGCGCGCCCGCGCGCGCGCTCTTCACTGCCCTGTTGGCCGAGCCGCCGCCACGCCCTCTCCCAGAATGATCCGCCGTCGCCCCATTCTGCTCGCGATTGGGATCGTGCTCACGATCCCCCGGTTGATGGGCAGCGCGGCCGAAGCGCAGCGGGCCGGGCCGGTCCGGATCGGAGCGCTGACGGAATCGTGGGGACCGACAACCCTGATCGTCGGGCTGCGGGACGGCCTTCGGGAAATCGGGTACCGCGAGGACAGGGACTTCACGATCGGGGTACGCTTTACGCAGGGCGACCCGGCCGAACTGCCGGCGGCCGCCCGTGACCTGGTCAGGCTCGGAGTGGACCTGATCGTGGCGGCTGACACGAGCAATGCGGCCAAGGCCGCTCAGATGGCGACCGACCGGATCCCGATCATCTTCGTCGGCGGAAGCGACCCGGTGGAATCGGGGCTCGTGAAGAGCTTCGCGCGTCCCGGGGGCAACATCACGGGCATCGCGGATATCGACCTTGAGCTGGCGCCGAAGCGGATGGAGCTGTTTCGCGACATTGTTCCGGGCCTGAAGCGGGTGCTGTTCGTCTACGACGCGGCGAATCCGCTCGCCGCCACCCTCCTCCGCGTGCACCGGGACGCCGCGCGCCGCCTCGACCTCACGCTGATGGAGCGTCCGGTGCGGACGCAGGAGGAGGCGCAGGCCGCCATCGCCGGGGCCCGGAAGGGTGCAGTGGACGGAATCATCTCCCCCCGGCTCCATTCGCTGAACATTCCCGGGTTCATCCTGGAGGTCGCGGCCAAGGGGAGGGTCCCGACGATGTTCCACAGTCCGTTCTATGTGGAGCGGGGAGCGCTGGCCAGCTATGGCGCCGACCGACACGAGATGGGCCGTCAGGCGGCGAGGCTGGTCGACAAGATCCTCAAGGGCGCCAAGCCGGCGGATTTGCCCGTCGAACAGGCGAACAAGTTCGAGCTGGTCCTGAATCTCAAGACCGCCCGGGCCCTCGGGCTCACGATCCCCCGGTCGGTGCTACTGCGGGCGGACCGGGTTATCGATGACAGGGCTCGTTAGCGGTGAGAGTCCCCGCCGTCGACGACACAGCCCCCGTGGAGGTACACATGCGAACGAAACGTATGGCCAGCTTCGTGGTGCCGATCGCGCCGGGATTCATCGTCGTGGTCTCGCTCGCTACAGCCTAGTCCGGCACCAGCATTTTCCAGAGAACGTTGCTGGAACCGAATCAGAAGACGCTGGAGGTTTCCACCGAGGAACTCCGGAAGATCCGCGCCGACCGGCAGAGCCTCGTGCTCGACGCGCAGCCGTTCATGGAGTACGCCGTGAGCCACGTCCCCGGCGCGCTCAACGTGTCGGCGAAGCCCGGCGGCCTCACCCAGATCGAGATCGAGGGCGTCAAGTACATCCACGCGAGCGACCGGACCGCGGTGTTCCTCGACGCGCGGGATCCGCAGGAGTTTTCGGCCGGCAGTCTCAGCGGCGCGCGCAACTTGCCAGCGAGCGGCGTGAAGCCCGGCAAGGACGTCGGCGAGGTGAGGAAGGCCGAAGACGACGGCCGCCTGCCGGTGGAGGACCACACCCGCATCGTCGTGTTCGGCCGGGACAGCGCTCAGGCCCGCCTGGTGGCCGAGGCGGTCGTCAACGAAGCGTTCCACAACGTGACGTTTTTCGACGGCCCGTTCGCGACGATCAAGGCCGCCACGCGGTAGCGCGCCCAGAGCATAGCCGTCAAGCGCGGCGGTTACGGCGCCGAGATCGCGGCCATGGTCAGCGAGAAGGGGCTGGACCTCCTGGACGCACCCATCGGGCGGCTCGGGGCGCGAAACGTGCCGATGCCCTACAACGACAAGCTCGAGCTGGCCACCATCCCCTCGCGCGACGACATTCTCGCGGCGATCCGCTCGGTGCTCTAGCCTGCCCTATTCACGAACGCGTGTTCCGCGTCCTATGCGCCCCCTCATTTACTCAGCCCTCGCCTCGCCGCTGAGCGGCTCAGCTCGAACTGCGTCCCTCTCCCCCGGGGGCGAGGGGATCGAAACGGCTCCCTCTCCCTCTCCGAGGGAGAGGGTCGGGGTGAGGGTGGCGCCTGTGTTCACGCATAATCCGGCCTGGGCCACGACCTTTGCCCTGACCGTCACGAACCCGACGACCATCCTCTCCTTCGCGGCGATCTTCGCCGGGCTGGGTCTCGGAAGCGTCGCCGGCGGCTACGGCTTGGCGTCGCTCATGGTGTTGGGGGTCTTCCTGGGCTCGGCCTTCTGGTGGCTCTTGCTCAGCACCGGTGTCGGTTTCCTCCGCTCCTCTTTCACCCCGGCCCACCTTCGCTGGTGAATCGCGGCGCCGCCGTCATCATCACGGCCTTCGGCCTCGGCGCCCTCCTGAGCCTGCTCGCCTGAGCCGTCCATAGTGTCTCAGTTTGAGCGAGACGCAATGGCGAAAAGTATCGCCCCTGCGATGAATACGACCCAGGCGAGGCCCCACGCCAACGCCCATGAGCGGCTGCGAAATACGATCGGTCCGCCAAAGCCAGCGGCCATCCCGAAGCACGGGATCAGGCCGACTCCTAGCGTCCCCACGACGTTGAGAATTAGCCCGATCAGGGCGCATCGGTTCACGCGATCTCGCCCCTCCTGTAGGTCTCACGTTAGCGGGCCGGAGCATAGCAGGGATGGAAGCGGTGCGGACGCACGGTGGATGAGCAGGACGGCAACGGCGCCGAGCCGGAGCCCAGCGCCGTCCCTGCCGAGGCCTAGCTACGAGCGCCGGGTTACCCCAGTGAGAATAGGCTTTATGTCATCTACGCCGAGGACCGTCTGGCCGCCGTGACCGACAATGGGCTTTATGTCGCTTACGCTCTCTCAGGAGGGCGCAGCCCGTACTTGCCGAGGAGATCCGCCCGATAGTAGAGGAGACCGACGTTCATGATCCACGGCAGGGCCCACAGCCGGCCGCCGAAGCCCGCGGCGTCCACCGCGGAAGGGAAGTGAGCGGCCAGCTCCGCCGGAGGCACGTACTCGGTCAGGTCGAGCAGCCACCCCGCGCGGGCGAATTCCGGCACCCAGATCACATCGAGCATGAGGACGTCGAAGGCCGGCGTGCCGCTCTCCATGTTGACCACGTAGTACTGCTGTTGCTCGTCCGTCGTCCAGGGCAGGGACTCGCTCTTGACGCGTATGCCCGCGTGCAGTCGCTCGAACTTCCTGAGGAGGTCGCCGACGGGGTCCGTGGGGCCGAGGATTTTCGCGTGCTTGAACACCAGAGTGATCGGGCCGCTTCCCGCCGGCGGACGGCCGCAGGCGGCGCGCATCATGCCGGCCACGAGCGCGATGACGACCAGACACTGCGCCGCGCGGCGGGCGACGGGGCCCGGCGGCAGAGGACGCTCAGTCCGGAATTGCAATCGAAGCGCATGGGGCCTCCGGCGCGCGCGGGGCGGGAAGTCAGAGGGCAGTCTAGTGGGCGCGCCTGAGGCCGTTCAAGGCCGGAGCAGGACCCGTGAGGCGCACGAGGGCCCGGGCAGTGCCCCGGGCCCTCGCTGTCGCGGGAACGGACTAGGACTGCGGCGGGGTCTTGACCTGGATCGAGGTCACGACCTTCTGGCCGCCCTTCTCCTCGTACTGCGCCATAACCAAGGCGCCGGGCCTGAGCGCCTCCTTCGGCGCCTTCACCGACTTCGGGATCATGAGCTTGGTCCCGTCCTCGAGCGTCACCTGTGTGCCGGACGGATCCACGCTCTTGACCTTGCCCTCGATGGCCTGGACCCCGGACTCCGTTTTGGGCTTCTGCTCCATCTTGGGCGTGGCCGGCTCCTTGCTCTGCGCCATCAGATCGCTCGGCGCGCCGAGCGACGCCGCCAGGAGCGCGGCGGCGGCGAGTGCGATCATATGTTTCATAATTCTCCTCCTCCTTGTGATGGTGAGAAATCACCTCGGGCTCCGCGACCGTTGGCTTCTCGGACGGGGAGCCGCCCTGACCCAGAAGAGGAGCAATCCGCATGCCATCCACGGTGCGGCAATTCGGCCTCCCAAGCCCGGGAAACCTTTCGGGATGGGGCATGGACGCGCATGACCGGAAGAACTTACCAGGCAGGAATTACCCACTCACGATCAGGCTGGCGACCTCCGCTCCGCCGGCTCCCGGCTCGCCAGCCCGAGCGAAGCCCCTTGCCGGATCAACTCCTCCTGCACCTCGCCGGCTGGCACCTCGCGCGGCCCGCGGCCCGAGCGCGTGGCGAGCGCCGCGCAGACGCCCGCAGCCTGCCCCGTGGCCATCGCCACCGGCATCACCCGATACGACGAATGGGCTTCGTGAGTGCCGGAGATGCAGCGGCCGGCCACGAGGAGCTGCTCCGCCTGCCGGGGCACGAGACACCGCAGCGGGATGTCGTAGGATTCCCCGGCAGGCAGGCGCCTGAGGAGGGTGCCCCTTCCGGTCGGGCTGTGGATGTCGATCGGATAGGTGCCCCGGGCGATGACGTCGGGCCACTTGCGCGCCTCGAGCAGGTCGTCGGCGGTGAGTTGGTACTCTCCGAGGATCCGGCGGGTCTCGCGCACGCCGATGGTCACCCCGCTCTGCACCACGTAGGCCTGCTCGAAGCCGGGCACGTACCGCCTCAGAAACGCGACGATCTGCCGCATCTGCCGCCCGGCCGTCCACTCGGCCCGCGTAAAATCCCACACGCTGATGCCCAGCGCGCCGGTGACGCGGGTGGTGTTCACGCTCACCTCGCGGTCGTGCGGCGTGCCGAAGAAGAGGATGTCTTCGCGCGGCAGGTCCAGCTCGCCGGCCGTCGCCGCCAGGCGGATCAGGTCCCAGAGGCCGTGCACCCCGTGCCACTGGCTTGAATGGGCTTCGTTGTAGGCGGCGAACGCGGCGCGCTGGAACTCCGCTCCGCCAAAGCCAGCGGCCATCCCGAAGTACGGGATCAGGCCGACTCCTAGCGTCCCCACGACGTTGAGAATTAGCCCGATCAGCGCGCATCGGTTCACGCGATCTCGCCCCTCCTGTAGGTCTCACGTTAGCGGGCCGGAGCATGGCAGGGATGGAAGCGGTGCGGACGCACGGTGGATGAGCAGGACGGCAACGGCGCCGGGTAGTGTCTCAGTTTGACTGAGTGGCCGAGATCGGAAGTGCGGCTAGCTGTGACATACTCCGGCCATGGAAGCGGGCGTAGCCGATCACATCTGGTCGCTCGAAGAGATAGCGGCCCTCGCCGCATAGGAGGAATCAC
>JAUSJX010000158.1 GCA_030647435.1 Candidatus Rokuibacteriota bacterium | reverse complement strand
TGCCGGAGTTGCGCGCAGCCTGGGGAATGCGCTTCTCCTCGCTTGCACTGCGGAAGACGAGCACGTCGATATCGTATTCCTCATCGACGAAGGCAAAGCCAAGGGATGAGTCGAGGCGCCGGCGGGTTTCTGATCGAAGCTTGACGCGGGCCACGAGGTGGACTGAATCACGTTCGGGCGATAAGGGTCATCGCGACTCGACGTCGGTGGTCCTCATTTGAGCTGACGGCATTGGCCCCGAGGTGGCGATGGCCGTCTGACCTGCCTGATTTCTTCGGACCAAAGATTAGGGGAGAACAGCGTCCCTTGGGCCCTGCGTGAGACAGCTTGCTTTGAACTCCGCCGGCGTCCGATACCCTAGGCTCGAATGCGGGCGGACCTCGTTGTACTGCCGCCGCCACTGGTCGATGCCCACTTTCGCTTCGATCCGGTTCCGAAACCACTGCAGGCTGAGATACTCGTCACGAAACTTCCCGTTGAAGGATTCGTCCGTGGCATTCTGCCACGGTTTGCCGGGATCAATCAACGCCGTCTCGATCTGCGCCGTAGACAACCAGCGCAGGATGGCGGTGGCCACGAACTCCGGCCCGTTGTCCAGTATGAGGGTATGCGAAAGAGGGAGGCGACATCGCCGCCCCGTTCGGGTTATCCCTTCTCGCGTCTGCCCAGGCACGAAGGAGGGGCCCACATGCCTGACGATCGATGCCGCCTCGGGAGTGATGATGTGGTCATCGGCCTGGACTTGGCAAGCGCTGAGCACCAAGTCGTCGTGCTGACCGCTGCTGGTCAGCGGCTGACCCGGTTCAGGATTCCGCACTCGCGGGTGGGATTCGAGGAACTGCTCCCGCGCACCATGCCGGCAGCCCTCGGCCGCGCCGGGGGTGCTCGCGTGTTCGCCTTCGAGGCGACCGGGCACGTGTGGGAGGCGTTCGCGTACGTGCTCTGCTCGGGGCGAGCGGTACGTGGTGGTCAATCCGTTGACGACCTTCCGGGTCCGCGAGGCCCGGCAGCTCAGTCGCGAGAAGACGGATCTGACCGATGCCGAGCAGATCGCCGAGCTCTGCCGGACCGGTCTGGTCACCCGGACCCAGCTGGAGGCCCGCCCCTACCTGACGCTGCGGCGCGCCTGGGGAGAGTATCGACGGGGCCGCGAGGAACGGGCGCGGCATGCCGCGTGGCCGCGGCCCCCCCGCCCGGCAGGCGTGCCGAGGAAAGCACTCGGCACGCCTGTGAGGCAGGGCGGACGGAAAGCCGGCTACTTGTTCTTGATCGCTGCCTTGACCTTGGTCGCGACGTCAGGGGGCATCGTCGGCATCCTGTGGGTGGTCTTGGCGTGCTCCGTCGCCTTCCTCATAACGTCCGCCTCGTCTAGTCCCTCGAGGACGGTGGTGCAGCCAGGCATCACATCTCCGCACTTCAGGACTTTTGGCATCTCGCTCCTCCTTGTCTGGTAAAGCACACTGTCCGGAGAGCGCTTCACGCGCCGGGCCACGTGCCCCAATATGTCCTTTCCTGCAGGTACCGTGACCAACGCGGGGCCGTCCGGCAAATGGCCACTCGCGAATACAGTTCGACATCACCTCCTCCCGGACCCGACGAACTCGACGCAATAACGCGTCCTCGCTCCCGGGCGGGTTCTTACTACGAGAGCTCCTAATGATCCTCGTGAATCACAGTGACAGGGTCTCACGAGGGTGAAGGCCGTCACCCAATCGCACGAGACTCATTTGTGTCCTGCCAGCTTCAGTGCGTCGGCACTGGCGGGACCGGATGTGGGCCCGGGCTCGGTGGTTTTTCCGCCGGCCGCGGGTGACCCGCCGCCAGGCTGGGGGTGCGGACTGGCCTTCTTGGCGCGCATTGTTGACTCACCTCCTCCGCGTCGCCCGCCGCACAAGACTACGCAGGATCCGTACCAAGCTTGCCAACCGTTGATTCTCTTGCAGTTAGCTCAGAGGGCCCGGCGGGAGCCAAGCGTTAGCTGCAAGTCGTGCAGGGCGATCCACCCACAACAGCCAGCGCCTGATGCCTAGTCGCCGAACCTTTGAAGGGGCGCAGAGGACTGCCAGAGCCATCTCCCCGCCGTCATCCTGCAACGATTGCAGCCGAGTCTCGTCGGCGCCATGTCGGAACTGCGATTCCCACTGGCTTGATCGGGACATAGCCAGGTGGCACGCGGATTGCGGCACTGATCTGCGGCTGCATTTCCGGCTAGGGATGCGCTCCCAGCGGTTGGAGCGTGGAAAGGGAGGGGCGGGTGGTGCGGGATCACCGAAAACCTTCCATTGCGGTTCTCGTCGCGCTCTCGGGAGTCGTAGCCGTCGCGGCCGTGATCAACTACGGCATCCACCAAAGCGGGCAGGCTCACCTGCAGGCAGTAAGCCGAGGCGGCGAGATCACGCCTCCTGAACCGCGAGGGCGCACCGAGCTCGGCGCAGACGTAGGGGTGCTTCGCGGCGCGATTGAATTCGCCGACGAAAGGCGTCTCGTGCTGGAAGTGTCCGAGGGGGGACCGAAGAGGTATGTCTTCGGGATGGCAGGCGCGACGATCCGGGTGAACGGGAAGGAGGGGGGCGTCGACGATCTCCATCGTGGCGACATCGTCGGCGTCTTGTATAAGGAGACCGAGGGAGAACGCATCGCGAAGATGGTGCTCGTCACAGACACCGAAAGGAGGTGAAAGCACGTGAGAAAGATGATCGCGCTGTTCATCAGCACGGCCTTCCTCCTTGGCACGACCGGGGCCGCGGTGGCCCAGACGACCACGCCCGCGCCGGCTCAGGAGAAGAAGACTGAAGAGAAGGCCACGGAGAAGAAGCCGGCGACGAAGGCCATGAGCATGGAGGAGAAGAAGGCGGCGTGCTTTGAGAAGGCCGGGAGCGACGAGGCCAAGAAGGCCGACTGCGAGAAGAAGTTCGTCGCCAAACCCAAGACGGGCAAGGCGATGACCGAGAAGAAGGAGGAGAAGAAGTAGCCCGTTGGCGCGGATCTCGCTCGTCGGACCCGCTAAGGGCGTCACCCGGGATGGGTGGCGCCCTCGCGGGGTTCCCCGAGGAAGGGCGCATCGCGAAGATAGCGCTCGTAACAGCGGTCGCGGCTCATAGTCCTTGCGGGGACGGAGGCCACACCTTCGACACGCACACCGGGTTGCTGGCTGCGCGGCGTAGCCGTGGAGGGCTTGGCGCGTGAGGACAAACGCTGTCGATCTCGCCGCTCGGGCTATCCGACACGGGGGATTGCCCTGGGTGAGGAGCTCCGCCCTTCTTTCTGCGTGCCTGATTACCCTGGGTCCCGGACAAGGAGGGTCCCACGCCGGCGAGGCCCTGCTCCAGTGCATCGCGCGACACGGGCAGGCCGCACTCAAGGCCTGTGATGAGGCCACCGGATCAGACCTCGGGCCCGCGGACCGCGCGGCGGCCCACTACCACAAAGGTCTGGAGTTGATGAGCCTCGGCCGCGACGAGGCCGCCGCACGGGCCTTCATCGAAGCCGCCCACCTCACGCCTGGCGTTCCCGCTGTCCATACCAGCCTGGGCGTGGCGCTCGCACACCTGCTTCGGTGGCACGAGGCAGCACAGGCGCATCGGCAAGCGCTTCGCGCAGACCCCAACGACCCCGACGCCCACTACAACCTCGGGGTGGCGCTCAGCCACCTTGGCCGCTGGACCGAGGCGGTCACCGAGTTCAGGACTGCCACTCAGCTGAACCCCAGCGATGCCGACGCCCACTACAACCTCGGCGTCGCCTTCAGCGCCGTGGGGCGGCAGGAGGAGGCCATCGCGGCGTATGGCGAGGCGGTCCGCGTCAGACCTGGCTACGCGGCCGCCTGGGGTAATCTCGGCATGGCCGCGCTCCTGCTCGGCCGAGACCGGGAGGCCGCCGCTGCCTTTACGTGCGCCGACGCCGCGCAACCGGGGTACTTCGAGACCCGGGAAGTCCAGCGGGGAGCGTGGGAGGCGGTACGGCGCCGGCTGCGGGAGGCTCCGTGCTCATCCGCCGCCAAATCGTGCGGGGGAGCCAGCTCCTCTCTTGCGGCGCGGGGCGGGGGGCCCCCCACCGTGTGTGATGGATACAATGAGGCAAGACCCCCGAACCCGTCACGAAAGGGGCCGGACCGTCCGTGAGTGCCGACACTCCTGTAGGAATGGCCGAGCAGTCCCCAGGCGGCATGCTCGCCCCGGGAAGGAGCGTTCATGCGGCGCGTCTTCGGGCTTGAAACCGAGTACGGTTTCTTCTGCCGCGTCAACGGTGGTCGCCTCCCGTCACGGGAGAACATCATTAGCTATCTCTTCAATCAGACGGTGCCCGGCGCGCGGAAGGGAAATGTATTTCTCGAGAACGGCGGCCGCTTCTATCTCGACAGCGGGTTTCACCCCGAATACGCCACCCCCGAAGCCGACCAGGTCGCCGAGCTGGTCGCTCACGATAAGGCCGGCGAGCGCATCGTCGCAGACCTCCTGCTCCGGGCCGGCCGCCTCATCCACGAGGAGGGGTTCACGGGATCCGTCCTTGCCTTCAAAAACAACACGGATTCGGTCGGGAACTCGTACGGCTGCCACGAGAACTATTTGACTCGCCGTGACGTCGCCCTCGAGTGCCTTGCCGCTGGCCTCATCCCCTTCCTCGTGACCCGCCAAGTATTCACCGGCGCCGGCAAAGTCCTGCGAACGATCAGGGGGTCCCAGTTCTGCCTCAGTCAGCGCGCGCAGCATATCTGCCAGGAGATGTCAGGGGGAACCACGACCGCGAGGGCCATCATCAACACGCGCGACGAGACCCTCGCGGACTCCAGCAGGTACCGGCGCCTGCACTTGATTCTCGGCGATTCCAACATGTCCGAGGTCACGACCTACCTGAAGGTCGGGACAACCGCCCTCGTCATCGACATGATCGAGGACGGCTGGCTCAACAGCGACTATTCACTGCATGCCCCCGTCGATGCGTTGCGGACCATCTCCCGTGATCCGACCCTGCGCGCGACCGTCAAGCTCAAGGACGGCCGCCTCCTGACCGCGCTCGAGATCCAGAACGAGTACCTGGAGCGGGCTCTCCGGTA
Organism: Candidatus Rokuibacteriota bacterium; assembly: GCA_030647435.1. Classification (NCBI taxonomy): domain Bacteria; phylum Candidatus Rokuibacteriota; species Candidatus Rokuibacteriota bacterium. The sequence goes on along the minus strand of JAUSJX010000158.1, from coordinate 847 downwards.
CGCGCAGTCCTCTGGTTGTGACTCCCAGCGGAGAGACATCCTGGGCAGGTGGACGCGCACCATCGAGCGGCTCGAGCACGAACCGCTCCTCCTCGACCGGGAGGTCGACTGGGTCATCAAGCTCCGCTTGATGACGAATCTGATGGATCGGCATGGAATCTCCTGGAACGACCCCCGCCTATCGCTCCTCGATCTGCAGTACCACGACATGAGATCCGATCGAAGCGTGTATCATCGCCTTGTCTCTCTCGGGATGGTCGAGCGGATCACGACCGACGCGGCGGTCGAGCGGGCCATGCACCTCCCGCCCCAGACGACCCGGGCACGACTGCGGGGCGAGTGCATCCGACGGCTGCGCCTCAGCGGCAAAGAGTACCGAGCAGACTGGAGTTCCCTCAAGGTGCTCGGAGGGGAGGAGCCAACGCTGACCATTCATTGGCGAGACCCCCTTCAAGCTCATGACGAGAACACCGAGGACTTAATTGAGAAGCTGTAGTTTCCCTGGTTCTGCGTGTAACCCACATCCCGAGGTAAGTTCGAATCAGTGTCACTTAGTCCGAACCTGCTCTAAAGACGGAAAGGACGCCTTCACAGCGAGCGCAAGGGGGGATCCTCACCGGAGTAGAAGCGGAGTGCTCTCGACCTCCAATCCCGCGCCGTTTCTTTGCAGCGCTTGGACTGATCCGTACTCATCCCGTGGCACTCTTCGGTGCCGATCCCAGCCGGGCGGAGCTGATTCTTTGACTCTCGAGGCTGGGCATGTGTTATGCCTTCTGTGGCCCGGCAGCTGCCATGCGGAACGGCGTAGTCGAGCAATGGTCGCCCGCAGGCGCTGGGCGCCGTAAGA
>JAUSJX010000157.1 GCA_030647435.1 Candidatus Rokuibacteriota bacterium | reverse complement strand
CGACTACGTCGACGGCTCCCTGCCCCGGCACCAGGCCGAGCTCCTCGAGTGGCACCTCGAGGGGTGCGGCCCCTGCGTCGCCTTCGTCAGGACCTACAAGGGCACCGTGGACGCCGCCAAGCGACTCCGCGAGACGACGCTGCCCCCGGAGCTGAAGGAAAAGCTGCGGGCGTTCCTGAAGCGCTCCGCCCAGCACTAGCCCCCGCCGGGCCGATTTACTTCGCCAGACTTCGTTCTCGGTCGTCGCCAGCCCTCAACGTATAGCCACATACGCCTCGGGCTGACTCCTCCCTCGGGCCTCGTCTGGCTCGCAACTTGGCCCAGGGCGGGTTGACCGGCGCGGTCCAAAGCGCGTAGTGTCGAGGCCCGATGGGCGCAACTCTCCTCATGCTGCCGCCGCAGACTTCGACCACGCGCGAATGGGCCAAACGCCTCGCCGCCGCACTGCCGGAGCTGTCCGTCGTCGTCGCCGAGGATGGGGCCGAGGCCGCGGGAGCCGTCGGCCGGGCTGAGGCCGCCTTCGGGACCATGCCGCCCGCGCTCTTGCGAGAGGCTTCGCGGCTCCGTTGGATCCAGGCGCCCCAGGCGGCGCCGCCCGCCGGCTGGTACTACCCGGAGCTGATCGCGCACCCGGCGGTCGTGACCAATTTCCGCGAGATCTATAACGACCATATCGGCGCGCACATCATGGCCTTCATTCTGGCCTTCGCGCGCGGGCTGCAGCAGTACCTGCCGCAGCAGCTCAAACGCGAGTGGCGCCCGGCGCCGCACGACACCGGGGTCGTCCACCTGCCGGAGGCGACGGCGCTCATCGTCGGCGTGGGCGGCATAGGCGCGGAGGCCGCGCGGCTCGCCGCCGCCTTCGGGATGCGGGTGATCGGGGTGGACGCGCGCCGCCGGGAAGCGCCGCCCGGCATGGCGGAGCTGTACGGCCAGGCGGCGCTCGACTCACTCCTGCCGCGGGCCGATTTCGTCATCCTCACCGTGCCGCATACGCCGGCCACCGAAGGCTTCATGAATCGCGCGCGGTTCCGGCTCATGAAGCGCAGCGCCTTCTTCATTAATATCGGCCGCGGCATGACCACGCGTCTCGACGACCTCGCCGCCGCGCTCAAGGCCGGCGAGATCGCCGGGGCCGGGCTCGACGTCTTCGAGCAGGAGCCGCTGCCGGCCGATCACCCGTTGTGGACCATGCCCGGCGTGCTCATCACGCCGCACACCGCCGGCTTTGGTCCCTACCTGGACGAGCGCCGCTATGACATCCTGCTCGACAATAGCCGCCGCTTCCTGGCCGGACAGCCGTTGCGAAACGTGGTGGACAAGTCCAGCTGGTTCTAGGAGCCGAGCCGTCGATGCCAATACCCGTGGGTCTCAATGTCTGGTCGAGGCTGGTAGAGAGCCTCTTCCCGTACCTGGACCAAAGCGCCGGCCCCTTCGAGTCGCTCTGGTTCCCCGACCATGTCCAGTACGGCGCGAACAAGGTCGCCGAAGGCTGGACGCTGCTCGCGTTTGCGCTCGCGCGCTATCCCGACAAGTTCTGCACCCACGAAGTGCTCTGCAATAGCTTTCGCAATCCGGCCCATCTGGCCAAGATGGTCGCGACCGCGCAGGCGCTGTCCGGCGGGCGAGTGATGCTGGGCATCGGCGCCGGCTGGAACGAGGAGGAGTATCGCGCCTACGGCTGGCCCTTCCCGCCGACGCGCGTTCGCATCGCCCAGCTGAGCGAGGCCATTGAGCTGATCCGGCTCATGTGGACCACGTCGCCGGCGACGTATCAGGGCGAGCACTATCAGATCAACGGCGCCTACTGCGAGCCGAAGCCCGACCCCATTCCGCCCATCGTCGTGGGCGGCCACGGCGAGAAATACCTGCTGCGCGCCGTGGCGAAGCACGCCGACTGGTGGAACTACAGCTTCCGCGACGACCTTACGTATGCCCACAAGCAGGAGGTGCTCAAGAGCCACTGCCGGGATGTCGGCCGCGACTATGACGAGATCACGCAGGTCATCCGCGTCGGCATCCTGATCGCCGAGACCGAGGGCGAGGTCGAGCGGCTGAAGGCGCAGCCTCACATCCGGCCCATGCAGGACATCCGCCTGGCCGGCACGCCGGCCCAGGTGACCGAGACCCTGCTGGGTTTGATCGGGCGCGGGGCCGATCGGCTCACGGTCAACTTCGCCGACGCGCCCCGCCCGGAAGGAACACAGCTTTTCTCTCAGAAGGTCCTGCCCCACCTCTAGGCGGCGACCTGTTTACCGGCGGAGCCGGCGGTGGTCGACCATCAGGCAGCGGTCCTGGACTACCTTGATGCCTGCGCGCGCGAGGGCTTCTGCGACCTCGTCGTTCCGGATGCCGAGCTGCATCCAGACGACGCGCGGCTTTGCCGCGAGGATGTCGGGCAGGTGCGGCGGGATGTCCTGCGCGCGGCGGAAAACGTTGACCATGTCCACGGGCTCGGGGATTTCCGCGAGGGTTCGGTACACGGGCTCCCCGAGGATCTCGCTGACGTCCGGGTAGTAGACGGGGACGGGCACGATCTCGTAGCCGGCCTCCGCCATGTACTCGGGGACGTAGAAGGCCGCCTGGCCGCGCTGAGCTTCCGTCTTGATGCCGAGCACCGCGATGCGCTTCGTCTCGGCGAGGATGGCGGCCACACCCTCGCTCGACTCCACCAGGTTCTCCCTCCAGTCGGCCATGTTACAAGTGTACCAATGTGCTAGCCTCGTCGCTGGAGGGTTCCCGCATGGCGATTCGCATCACGCGCGTCTACACCCGCACCGGCGACAAGGGCGACACCGCGCTCGTCGGCGGGCGGCGCGTTCCGAAGGACGCCCCCCGCATCGAGGCCTACGGCACGATCGACGAGCTCAACTCGATCATCGGCCTCGCGCGCGTCTTCAACGCGGAGCGCCTCAAGAAGGGCAAGGCGCCGCGCTGGCTCGACGGCGTCTTCCGCCGGATCCAGAACGAGCTGTTCGATCTGGGCAGCGAGCTGGCGACGCCCGACGACGCGGCCTACGAGGGCATGCACCGCGTCGGCGGGGCGCAGGTCAAGGCGCTCGAGGCGCTGATGGACCAGTGCCAGAAGGACCTGGCCCCGCTCAAGTCCTTCGTGCTCCCAGGCGGCGGGCGGGTCGGCGGCTTCCTCCACCAGGCGCGCACCGTCTGCCGCCGCGCCGAGCGCCGGATCCTGGTGCTCTCGCGCATCGAGCCGCTCAGCCCCTGGCCGCTCGCCTACGTCAACCGGCTGAGCGACCTCCTCTTCGTGCTCTCACGCTGGGTCGGCAAGAAGGGCGGCGAGACGGAATATCTCTGGGAGCGGGGGCTCGCTTCCCACGCGCGCAAGAGGACATGACCGCCGGCTTCACCATCCGGCGCGCGCTGCCGGAGGACCACGCCGCGGTCGCGCGCGAGCTCGCGGACTATCTCAGCTACATCGGCGACGCGCTCGACGCCGAAGGCCTCGACCACGACATCGCCCACTGGCAGGAGGAGTACGACGGCAGGACGGGCGTGCTGCTGCTGGTCGCCGACGCGACGGGCGAGGTCGTGGGGACGGCGGCGGTGAGGCTCCTGGAGCCCGGCGTGGGCGAGCTCAAGCGCATGTGGCTCCGGTTGTCCTGCCAGGGCAGGGGGCTCGGCCGCCGGCTCATGGACGCCTGCCTCGACGAGGCGCGCCGGCTCGGCTGCCGCGCGCTGCGCCTGGACACCCAGGCCAAGCTCGAGGCAGCCGTCCACCTCTACCGCGCCTACGGCTTCAGCGAGATCCCGCGCTACAACGACAACCACCGCGCCGACATCTGGATGGAGCGCGTGCTGTGAGGGCCGCGGCCATTGCGCTCGCGATTGTCGCGCTCTTCGCAGGCCCGGCGGGCTCCAGGACTATCTACCGCGTCTCCTCGGGCCCTCGACGGCGCTCGTGGACGCCAACCTCAAGATGTGGCGCTTCTTCCAGCGCTTCACCCTCTAGCGCCGGCCGGGCTTCTCCGCCTTCCACGTGCCCCAGCGGCCGTTCTCGACGGCCGCGAGGAACTCGGCGATGTGAAGATTGAAGAGCCCGGGTTCCTCGATGTTCGCAGTGTGCCCGGTCATCGGCAGGATGACGAACCCCGCGTGAGGGATGTGGCGCTTCATGAAGAGCCCGGGCTCGAGGCAGGGCTCGTCCTGGTCGCCCACCACGATGAGCGAGGGCACGTCCAGCCGTTTGAGCTCGGGCTCGAGCTCGAAGACCGTCTTCCGCTTCATCTGGACGCCGCGCAGCATGTGCGCCGAGCCCACGGTCGAGTGGTCGCGCACCTGCCGCAGAAACTCGGCCCAGCCGCGCGGGTCCTTCTCGGCGAAGCCGCGCCGTGAGGCGAGCCCGGCGAAGCTCCGCACCTTGGCCTCGATGCCCTCAGTGAGGAATTGCTGCGCCCGCTTTTCGCCGTCGGCCAGGAAGGTCTCGCGCCCCAACGTCCCGCTGCCGCAGCCGCAGATGCTGAGGCTCTCGGCCATCTCCGGGTGCGCGATGCCGAAGTTGAGCGTGATGTTGCCGCCCATGCTCAAGCCGCCGATATGGGCCCGCTCGATGCCGAGATGGCGAATGAGCCCGGCCAGGTCCTCGACGAGAATCTCGTTGCGGTAGGCGGCGGGGTCTTGCGGCACCTCGGAGGGCGGGTAGCCGCGGTAGTTCCAGGTGATGACGCGGTAGCGGCGCGAGAAGTAGCGCACCTGCGGCTCCCACGAGCGATAGTCGCCGCCGAACTCGTGGCACCAGATGAGCGGGAAGCCGCTGCCGGTCTCTTCGTAGTAGAGCGTGACGCCGTTGACGCGCGCTGTGGGCATGCCGTCCTCTCTTCGTTGGAAGGTGGCCGTGCTATCCTTGCCCGGCTTCTACCATGCGCGAGGCGGTGCACGCAAGGAGGCGGACGTGGAGACGGGCCGGCCGGTGACGATGGCGCGGAACGGCATGGTGTCGTCCCCGCACGCGCTGGCCTCGGAGGCCGGGGTCGAGATCCTGAAGGTCGGCGGCTCCGCCGTGGACGCCGCCATCGCCGCGAGCGCGGTGCTGTCCGTCATCTATCCCCACATGACGAGCGTCGGCGGCGATCAGTTCTGGCTCATCTGGGACGCCGAGCGTGCGGTCGTCCGCTTCCTGAACGCGGGCGGTCGCGCGGCCGCCTCCGGCACGCTCAGTTGGTTCAGCCGGCGCGGGCTCGCTGAGATCCCGTTTCGCGGCGTCGTCCCCGCCACGCTCACAACGCCCGGAGCCGTGGCCGGCTGGTGCGAGGCGCACGCCGCGCTCGGCCGGCTCCCGCTTGCGCGCGATCTCGCCCCGGCCATCGGCTACGCGCTCGACGGCTTCGCCGTCACCGAGCGGCTGGCCGCATGGACCGCGGCGACGGCCGGCGTCCTTGCCGGGAGCGCGGAAGCCGCGGCGATCTTCCTGCCGGAAGGCACGCCGCCTCGGGCGGGGCAGCGCCTGCGCAACCCCGATCTCGCGCTGACGCTCGAGCGGATCGGAGCGCTCGGCCGCGCGGGCTTCTACGAGGGCGAGACCGCGCGGGAGATGGCGCGCTTCTCCCGCGAGCACGGCGGCCTCTTCACCGAGCGCGATCTGGCCGAGCAGCGCGCGCGCTGGGGCGAGCCCGCCTCGACGACCTATCGCGGCGTCACCGTCTACGAGACGGCGCCGCCGACCCAGGGGCTCTCGGTGCTCCAGATGCTGAACCTCCTCGAGCCCTACGATCTCTCGCGGCTCGACCCCCTCGGCCCCGACGTCGTCCATCTTCTCGTCCAGGCCAAGCAGATCGCCTTCCACGACCGCGACCGGCTGATCGCCGACCCGGAGTTCGTCAAAGTGCCCGTGGCGCGGCTCGTGTCGAAGGCGTACGCCGATGAGCGCCGCACGCTCATGGATCCGGCGCGGGCACTCCCGTGGGACCGCGTGCCGTCCTCCGGCAGCCTCGCCGGCGACACCGTCTACGTCTGCGCCGTGGACGCCCAGGGCAATGCCGCCTCGTTCATCCAAAGCGTCTACGGCGTGTACGGCTCAGGGATGGTGGCGGGGCGGACGGGCGTGGTGCTCCAGAACCGGAGCGCGTACTTCTCGCTCGACCCCGCGCATCCGAACCGGCTCGAGCCGGGCAAGATCCCGCTCCACACGCTGATCGCCTCGCTCGCCTTCAAGGGCGATGCGCTCTGGCAGGTCTTCGGCTGCATGGGCGCCGACGGCCAGCCCCAGATCCACCTGCAGGCCTACACGGCCATGATCGACTTCGGCCTCGACATCCAGCAGGCGGTGCAATCTCCGCGCTGGCTGGCCGGGCGCTTCGTCCTCGGCGACCCGCGAGATCTCTTGAACATGGAGGGCCGCTTCCCGGCTGCCACGATGGCCGAGCTCGAGCGCCGCGGCCACCGAATCAACCGCTGGCCGTCGTGGGAGGAGCTGGCGGGCCACGCTCACGGCATCACCATCGATCCGGTGACCGGTGCGAAGCTCGGCGGCTCCGACCCCCGCAGCGACGGCGCCGCCGTCGGCTACTAAACATCGAATCCCTCTCCCCTGCGGGGAGAGGGTTGCCCTTCGAGCCGAGACGCTCGCTTCGAGCGACGAGGCGAGGGCTGAGGGAATGAGGGGGAGCTTCATGGCCGCGACCTATCAGATCTATGCGCTGAAATACGGCGAGCGGGAGACCAAGGAAGGCCAGTTTTTCTTCCGCGAGGCCTCGCAGAAGCCGCTGACGCTTCACTTCTTCGTCTGGGTCATCCTGGGCGGCCCGTACCCCATCGTCGTCGACACGGCTGCACGGAGCCCGACGCCAGGCTCAAGGAGCTGCGCGCTTTCGTGAGCCCAGCGGACATGCTCGCGCGGGTCGGCGTCAAGGCGGCCGAGGTGCCGGTGACGCTGGTCTCGCACCTGCACTGGGACCACTGGGGCGGCTATCCGTACTTTCCGGCCAGCACCTTCTGGGTGCAGCGCGAGGAGCTCGAGTTCTGGACAGGCATCGCCGGGCAGCACGAGAACTATCGCTCGTTTGCGCTGCCGGAGTCGCTCGCGCAGCTCGTTCGGTTCAACTACAGCGGGCGCGTCAAGCTCGTCACCGGCGAGGCCGAGGTGCTGCCGGGGATCAAGGTGCACTGGGTAGGCGGGCACACCGCGGGGCTGCAGGTGGTCTCGGTGCCCACGGCCAAGGGCACGGTGGTGCTGACGTCGGACGCCTCGCACTTCTACCGCAATATCGAGCGGCGCGACCCCGTCCAGATCATCACCAACCTGCCCCAGATGCTGGCGGGCTTCGAGACCATCGACGCGCTGGCCGGCTCGAAGGAGCGCGTGGTCGTCGGCCACGACCCCGAGGTCGCCACCCGCTTCGACCAGGTCGAGCCGGGCATCATCAAAATCGCCTAGAGGCCTTGCGGCGCTCGCGGTAGATCTCCACCGCGATGGGGATGCAGGACAGCACGATGATGGTGATCACCACCGCGTGCATGTACTTGGAGATGTTTGGCACGACCCGGCCGAGGCCGTAGCCTGCGAAGCTCATCGAGGCGACCCAGCCGATCCCGCCCACCACGTTGTAGGTCAGGAAGCGGCGATACTGCATCGCGCCCACGCCGGCCAGGACGGGCGCAAAGGTGCGGATGATGGGCACGAAGCGCGCAATGACGATGGTCTTGGGTCCGTACTTCTCATAGAAATGCCGCGTCCGCATCACGTGCTTGGGGTTGAAGAGCAGGGATTTCTCCCGCGTGAAGATGCGTGGGCCCAGGCGCGCGCCGATCGCGTAGCCGACGCTGTCGCCGATGATGGCCGCGGCCATCAGCAGCACGTTGATCCACCAGATATTGAGGTGGCCGGCCGCCGCAAGCAGCCCGGCGGTAATCAGCAGCGAGTCGCCGGGCAGGAAGCAGCCGATCAGGAGGCCCGTCTCGGCGAAGACGATGGCGACCAGGAAGACATAGCCGCCCCACTGGATGAGCGCGTCGAGAGAGTACGAGCCGGTGAGGATGCCGTAGAGGAAGTCCATGCGCGGCAGGGCTAGACGAGCTCGCGGCGGACGAGGGCCGCGCCGGCGCCGAGCGCGCGGAGCTTGGCGCGCGCGAGCTCGCGGTCGAGCGGCACCATGCCGCAGTTGGTGCAGGGGAAGATCTGCGAGGGCTTCACGTGCTTCATGGCTTCGCGGATCACGGCGGCGACCTCCGCCGGTGTCTCCACCCTGTCGCTCGCCACGTCGATGGCGCCCACCAGCACGTCCTTGCCGCCGAGCAGGCCGATTAGCGACATCGGCACGCGCGAGTTCGCGCATTCCAGCGAGACTGCGCCGATGCGGCTTCGGGCCAGCAGGGGGAAGGTCAGCTCGTACTGTCGCCACTCGCCGCCGAGCGTCTTCTTCCAGTCGGTGTTGGCCTTGATGCCGTAGCCGTAGCAGATGTGCACCGCCGTCTTGCACGCGAGGCCCTCGACGGCGCGGTCGAGGGCGGCGACGCCCCAGTCGCGCACCTCGTCCATGTAGACGTTGAAGGCCGGCTCGTCGAGCTGGATCACGTCCAGGCCGAGCGCGGCGAGCTCCCGCGCCTCCTCGTTGATCAGGGCGGCCAGCGCCATGCCGAGCTTGGCGCGGCTGCCGTAGTGGGCGTCGTGGATGGTGTCGGCGATGGTCATGGGCCCCGGGATCGTGAACTTGACCGGGCGCCGCGTCTCCCCGCGGAGGAAGCGGATCTCTTCGGTATGGATCGGGCCGCGCCGGCGGAGCGGCGCTGTCACCGTCGGGACATTTGCTTTGTAGCGGTCGGCGCGGATGCCGATCGTGACCATTTTCGAGAAGTCCACGCCGTCCAGCTGCTCGACGAAGCCCCAGACGAAGTGGCGCCGCGTCTGCTCACCGTCGGTGACGATGTCGATGCCGGCCTCCTCCTGGTCGCGGAGGGCGAGGCGGACGGCGTCGCGCTTGCCTTCGTCGAGCGCCGCGCCCTCGAGGCGCCACGGCGCCCAGAGCGTCTTCGGCGCGGCGAGCCACGCGGGCTTCGGCAAACTGCCGGCTATGGTCGTGTCGAGCATTCCGGCGGCATGGTATCATGCCGGGCATGAGGCGCCTGATTCTCCTCCTCTCCGTCGTGGCGCTCGCGCTGGCGGCCTGTTCGTCGGCGGAGTCCGACAAGCAGTGGTACAAACCCAACGTGGACTACACGGCGGCGGACTTCGAGCGCGACCGCCTGGTCTGCACCGACAAGAAGAAGAAGCTCGACGAAGAGTGCCTGAAGCAGCGCGGCTGGGCTTCCCTGGGCGGCGACATCGGGGCGCCGATCAAGCCCCCGGATCCCACCAAGACCCCGTCTCCGAAAGGCAAGTACTAGTCTGCGCGGCATCATCTTCGACTTCGGCGGTGTCCTCTGGGACATGCGCTGGGACGTGGCTCGCGAGCTCGACCACGCGCACGGGCTGCCCCGCTCGTCCGTCTTCGAGACGCTCTACCGCACGGGGACGTGGGAGGCCGTCGAGCGCGGCGGCGGCGACCGGCAGGCATGGCTCGAGGCCGCGCATCGGATGCTCGAGGAGCGCGCGGGTCGGCCGCTGCCGCCGCTGCACGAGGAGTGGCGGGCCTCCCAGCGCGCCATCGAGCCCAACCTCCGCCTTGTCCGCGAGCTCCGCGCCTCCCACAAGCTCGCCATCCTGAGCAACGCCGACATCTCGCTGCGGGAGCGCCTCGAAGGGGATATCGGCATCCACCAGCTCTTCGACGACATCGTCTGCTCGGCCGAGGTGGGCATGGCCAAGCCTGAGCCCGCGATCTACGTATTGGCGGCAGAGAGGCTCGGCCTCGAGCCGCGCGAGTGCGTCTTCGTCGACGACCTCGACACCAACGTCGAAGCCGCGCGCCAGGTGGGAATGCGGGCCGTGCTGTTCCGCGTGGACAAGGGCGACGACCTCCGCGCCCAGCTGGCCACCCTCGGCGTGGCGCCGCGGCGCTGAGCGCCATGCCGCGCACCGCGATCTTCCTGTCCCCCGGCGCCGATCTCGCCGCGGCCGTGGACCTCGCCCGGCGGGCCGACGGGGCGGGCTACGAGAGCGTGTGGGTCACCCACGGCCTCGGGCGCGACGGGCTCCATGTTTTGGCGGCGTACGCGCACGCCGCGCCCCGCGTCGCTTTGGGCACGGGCGTCATCCCGATCTATCCGCGCCACCCGGTGGTGCTGGCCCAGGAGGCCCTGACGCTTCAGGAGGTCTCGGGCGGCAGGCTCCGCCTCGGCATCGGCGTGAGCCACCGCTCGATGATGGAAGGCGCTCTCGGCCTCGACATGGGCCGGCCGCTCGAGGTTGTCCGCGAATATGTCGCGGTTCTGCGCCAGGCGCTTACTGGCCACGTCGAGCATGCCGGGCCGCGCTATCGCGTGGCGTGGCAGAGCGGGGTGCCGCGGCTGCCGGCGCCGCCGCCGATCTACCTGGCGGGGCTGGGGCCTGCGATGCTCGAGCTCGCCGGCGAGATCGCCGACGGCGCGGTGCTCTGGCTCTGCGCCCCTGCCTACATCCGCGAGCACGCGGTGCCCGCCATCCGGCGCGGGCGCGAGCGGGCCGGCAAGGCGCTCGACGGCTTCGAGATCGTGGCCTCGGTACCGGCGGCGGTGACCGCGGACCGCGTCGCGGCTGCGGCGGCCTTCAAGGGCGAGCTCGCGCGCTACCTGGCCCTGCCTTTTTACCGCGCCATGCTGGAGAAGTCCGGCTTCGGCGCCGAGATCGCCGCCTGGAGCGCCGCACCGGGTCCCGCGGCCGTGGACGATCGCCTCGCGCGGGGTTTGGGCGCCGTCGGCGACGCCGAGACGCTCCGGGCCTTCATGGCGGCCTATCGTGCGGCCGGCGTCACGCTGCTGGCCATTCGCCCAATCGGTTTCCCGGACGCACCCCACTACCTGCCTACGCTCGAGGCTGGCGCGGCTTTCTGACCCGCTGTGCTACGGTGGGAGCATGGACGGCGTCGCCGCTTCCATGACCCCGTCGAGCCCGGTCCGGCTCGGCAAGATGCTCGTGGGCCCCGCCTTCGACTACCTCCTGATCGGCGGGCTCCTGAGCTGGGTCGCGGGCGGCATTCTCTACTGGGGCGGGTTCAACTTCCCGGATAACGATCCCTTCCTCTGGTGGGCCATCCTAGTATCGAACTGGGCCCACTTCGCGGCGTCCACGGTGCGGCTGTACACCAAGCCGGACGCCGTCAAGACCTAGCCGTTCCTGACGCTGGCCTTCCCGGTGATCGCCGTCGCAGTCGTGACGGCGGCGCTTGTCGTGGGCGAGCCCTTTGGGCGCTACCTCTTCGCGCTTTACCTCGTGTGGTCGCCTTATCACTACTCGCGGCAGGCCTACGGCCTGAGCGTGATGTACGCCTACCGCTCGGGCTGCGCCCTCGAAGTCGCGGACAAGCGGTGGATCCTCTGGGCCTGCCTCGTCCCGTTCTTCTGGACGCTCATCCACCCCGACGGCGGAATGGCCCTCGTGCTGCCACGCGGTTTTTACACGGGCTTTCCGATGCGGACGGCGGTGGCGCAGACGCTGACCGTGCTCTCGCTCGCGGCTCCCGCCGCACTCTTCCTCTGGCTCCGCTCACGGCGTTCGCTCGCTCTGCCGATGATCAGCCTGGCGGTGATCGTGTCCAACGCCATCTGGTGGACGCTCTTCAACTACTTCAACGCCTTTGTCTGGGCGACGGTGTTCCACGGGCTGCAGTACCTGGCCATCGTGAGCGTGTTCCATATCAGGGACCAGGAGCGGCGAGCGTCGAACGCCCACGGGTGGTTCTTCCACACCGCGACCTTCTACGTCACGTGCCTCATCCTCGGCTGGGTGCTCTTCTACCGCTGGCCGCAGACGTACTGGCTCATGGGCTTCGGCATCGTGCAGAGCGGTCTGCTCGTCACCGCCACCATCAACATCCACCACTTCGTCGTGGACGCTTTCATCTGGCGGCTCAGGCGTGACCCGAACTATCAGACCGTGGTGGACGCGCCGCCTTCGGTGGCTGCCGTCTAGCGGACGAGACCAATCAGGCGGCGCGCCGCCGTCATTGGCCGAGTTGCTTCGTGAGGTAGGCGAGGATCCGCTCCCTGTCACCCGGCCCGACCGGCATGCCGTAGCTGATCATCCGATCCACGATGACTGCCCATTCGGCGCGCGTCTGGCGCTGCTGGGCGATCATCTCGAGGCTGTGGCAGATGATGCAGCGTCCGCTCACCATCTGCTGGTCGCGGTCTCGAGGCAAGGGATTGGCGGCCTGCGCCGAGAGGCTGGGCGGACCCGCGCTCCCGCCCGTTCGCTCGCTCCAGCTCCAACCCCAGCCCAGGGTGACTCCGAGGATCAGCGCTGCCAGGGCTCGTGAGAAACGGCTACGCCACATCGACCCGGACGGCGTGGATCACGTTCCAGCGGTAGCCCTGCGGATCGCGCGCCTTGCCGCCGGGCTGCACGCGGCCGAGCGAGTCGGTGGCCCGCGCCATGATGGTGTGCGCGCCGGCGGCCGCCGTCCATGGCAACTCCCACCGGCGCCAGGCGTACCGGTGCGCCGCGCCGCTCAGCGCGGCCGGCGCCCACGTCTTGCCGCCGTCGAGGGAGACATCCACGCCGGTGACGGAGCCTTCTCCCGCCCACGCGTACCCCTGGATCATCTGCGCGCCGGCCGCCATCTTCGCGCCGTCGAGCGGGCTCATGATCAGGGACTTGCATTCGAGAGACTGAAGCGAATAGGTCTGCTTGGGATCCTCGACCCGTGGGGAGCGGTAGCTCCGCTGCATGAATGCGCCGTCCCACTCCTTGTCCGCCAGCGTGAGCCGCACCAACCACTTGAGCGACGCCGAGCCGATCCAGCCGGGAACGATCAACCGCGCGGGCCCACCGTGGAGGTGGGGCAGCGGCCGGCCGTTCATCTCGAGGGCGATCATCGTGTGCGGTTCCATCGCTTTCCAGATGGGGTGGCTGCGGATGAAGTCCGGCGCCTGAGGCGTCGGGGGCGCGTCATTGCCGTCCGGCACGACGTGGGAGGCGCCGGGACGGGGGCGCGCCAGGCGCAGGACGTCGGACAACCGCACCCCCTTCCAGACGGCGGTGCCCACCGCGCCGTTCTCCCACTGAAGGCCGGGGGCCTTGGGAGAGTAGAAGCTGCGCCCATTGCCCGCGCATTCGAGCGTGATGGTTTGGGTGATCTGCTCCATCCGCTTGAGGTCGTCCAGGCGGAGGGTCAGCGGGTTGTCCACTTCTCCATCCACCTTGAGCACGTACTGGCTGGCGTCGATCTCCGGCCCGTCGTAGTTGTTCCGGACGAAGAAGAGATCGGTCGGGGTGATGTCGGCGCCCAAGTCCTTGAGCGGCGTCTCGAGGTTCATCGGACGGGGGCTCCGCACGATCAGCTTGTCCTTGCCGGCCACCGGCGCCGGCGAGGTCTGAGCGGCGGCCGGGACGACGCGCCCCAAAAGCGCGGCTGCAGCGCCTACGTGGATCACGAACGCGCGACGTGTGAGCCTCTGGTCCATGATGCCCTCCCCGGTGTGTGCGGGCGGTTTGTCCGTGCTGCGTCATCCCCGTGCGCATGGGCGGCAGCGGTTGCGGCGATTGTACAAGGGCGCTCACACGAGGACAAGGAGCCGGCCGTCACAGCGCGGCCCACCCGCACGCGGGCGCGCGGTTGTATTTTTGGGGCGCCGTGAAGAAGGTGCTGCTGGTCACCACGGAGGGCAATGCCGACGGCGAAGCCGCGCTGGCGTTCTTCCAGTCGCGTGGCGCGGCCGTGGACGTGCGCGATGTCGGGCGCGACCCCGATGCCAGCGCCGAGGTATTCGGCCTGGCGGGTCGGCGCGCAGTCCCCACGATCGTGATCGACGAGCGCGTCTTCCTCGGCTTCCGCGGGCACCGCGACCAGATCGAGGCACTGGTGCGTGAGTAGGGTTTTGCTATACTCGCCTGTGCCGCTCGAGGACGTTGCCAGGACTCGCCGGGGTAGCTCAGTGGCAGAGCAACTGATTCGTAATCGGGGCCCCGGGGGCGCCGCAGGTCAAGCACTTGTGGCGCGCTTCTTCTTTCCCGCGCGCTTGGTCCGTCTCAACGAGAGACAGCCTTCTCACGCGAGCCCATCAGTCGCGACGACCTCCGGCTCACCTAGCACATGATCAGCACAAAGCCCAAGATGAACGTGGCGGCTTCGTGAGAAGGTGTGATCGCCATCAACGCTTGGCCAGGGGATCGACGTCCGGCGCGTGAACGTCGCGAAGGCGCGGATGCGCGAGGTGACTGGGTGGTCGTGGCCGGCGCTGATCCCTTGCGCCGAGGTGCCGGGTGACGCGGGGTGCGCGGCGATGGAGCGGCGGATGCCCGGCGAGGAAGAGAGCGGTGCGGGTCGATCAGCAACACGAGAGAGATGAGACGATGGGTTTATCTGGGAAATCCCGGCTGGATGCACGAGGCGAAGGTGCAGCTCCGGTCAAGGAGGCGCTTGTGCGAGTGATGAGAGCAGTGGCGCCGGTCGTGGCGGCCTGTCTTGTGTGCCTCACTACGCTGACGGTCGCGGGTCAGCAGCTGGGCGGGCAGTTCTCGGAGGAACCCGTGACCTTCCAGAGCGGGGGCCTTAAGATCCGGGGGGTACTGGCGCGCCCGCCGGGAGAAGGCCGCTTCCCCGCCTACATCCATACCCACGGCTCGATGACGGCGGAAGTGGCCAGCGGGCCTCCATGGACTCAGTTGCCGCCCGGCTCCCACCTCGAAGCGCTGGCCCGCGAGGGCTACGTGGTGCTGTGGGTCGCGCGTCGAGGATACCGAGGATCCGAGGGCACGACACAAACCTACTCGCTCCAACGGACGAGCGGCTTCCTCCCCGGGGCCGAAGACGTATTCCGGGCTGCCCAGGCCGAGGCCGACGACCTCCTCGCGGCATTCGAGTATGTGCGAACATTACCCTCCGTCGACCCGGACAGGATCGGCGTCGGCGGCCATTCCGTGGGCGGCCTCGTCACAATTCTCGCTGCCGCCCGCGAGCCTCGATTCCGTGCCGTGGTTAGCCTGGCAGGGGGCTTTAGGTGGAGGGAAGGGAACAGTGAGACGTCGTGGCCACTCCTTGACCGAGCCTGGCGCGAGTCGGCCAAGAAGATCGCGGCGCCGGTCCTGATTCTATGGTCCAAGAACGACTTCAATCTCGAGCCCGATGTGGGGCGCGAGTTGGAGAAAGATCTCAAGAAGGAGGGGCATCCGGTCCAGTTCATCCTCTACTCGGCCTTCGAAGACAACGGGCACTTCCTCTTCACCCGGCCCAAGGGCTTCAGTGTGTTTACTCCCGACCTCGTCCGCTTTCTTAACGTCAATCTGAAGGCCACCAGCGCCCGATAACGGCACCATGGCCATCACCGTTCTGACTAACGCGCTCCTGATCGACGGCCCCGGCAAGGAGCCCGGCGCCGGCGTGATCGCGGTACTCCCTGCCGGTTTGACTTGTCCCGCGCGGTCTGACAGGATCGTCGCGCGATGCCACGGGACATCCGCGCTATGATCCCGTTGGCTCTACCCGGAAAAGGACTCGGAAGGGAGGCCACATGATCCGTCACGATCTGGCTCTTCGTGTTCTCGCGTGCGCCGCCTTCGGCAGCGTCCTCCTTATGGCGCTGCCGGCCTCACCGCAGCAACCCCGAAGCCAGGAGGACGTCGAGCGGGAGTACCGGGAGCTGGCCTGGCAGCGCGGTCCGACGGAGGGACGGATTGGCAGCACCGCGACCATCAAGGTTCCTGACGGTCAAGCCTTTCTCGATGGACCGAACACCCGCCGCTTCCTCGAGCTCAACCGGAACCCTGGGCGCGACAACCACTACACGCTGGTGTCCGAACGCTCCGGCTGGTTCGCCGTCTTCTCCTTTGCCGACAGTGGCTACGTCAAGGATGACGAGAAGCTGGATGCGAACGCGCTGCTTAAATCACTCCAGGACAGTGATGGGCCCAGCAACGAAGAGCGCAAGCGCCTGGGCCTCCCCGCGCTCCATACGGAAGGCTGGCACGTTCCGCCTCACTATGACGCGGCGTCCCGGCGCCTGGAGTGGGGGGTGCGGCTTCGCGGGGAGCGCGGATCCGTTGTGAACTACACGATCCGGATCCTCGGCCGACGAGGGGTCATGAATGCAACGCTCGTCTCCGAGCCGCAGGATCTCGACCGGGACATCGCCGTTTTCAAGACCTCCCTCGGTGGGTTCGACTTCGTCTCCGGCGACCGCTACGCCGAGTTCAAGGCGGGGGATCGCGTCGCTGAGTACGGGCTGGCCGCGCTGGTGCTGGGCGGCGCGGCGGTCGTGGCCACGAAGACCGGGTTCATCAAGGCGTTCTGGAAGCTTCTCGTCATCGGTGTGATCGCCTTCGGGGGCGCGGCGACGGCCTTCTTCCGGAGGTTGTTCCGGCGGAGCTAGATCGCGGTGCTCGATCAGACGAGGGGCGCCGACTACGCGATCTGGTGTGTCGCCGCGCTGCTGTACGTGTTTGACGCGGCGAAGCTTCTGTCGCCCCGGGAGCTGCTCCTCGTGGAGGCGGGCCGAGGTCGGCTCGCGGCGATCTTCAGCGCGAATCCATTCACACTCGCAGGACGGGTCCTGGAGTTTGGCCCTCTCGTCCGCCCCGATCGGGGCGTCCTGGTGGCCACCTGGGGTCAACCGTGGGCGCCCGACGCCGCGCTCGAGTCCACGATCCAGGCGGTGGAGCGGCTCAGGGCGTCGCTCCTGGTCCCGCGCGTCCTCGCCTCGGCTGGTTTCGCGCTGCTCTTCGTCGTCGGGCCCGCGCTGACTCTGCTCGTGGGTTCCAATGCCGCCGTCGTCTATACGGCGGCCGTCCTGTACCCCACCGCCTTCACCGCCATCGGGTGCCTCTGGTGGCAACGCCAGCGGTTCGCGCTGACGATCGCTCACTCCGCGTGGGTGAGCGTCGAGATCCTGATATGTCCAGCCTTCCTTCCGAATCTGGTTCGCAAGATCACGAGCTCACACCTACTCCAGGCCGACGGAGCGCAGATTCTCAGCGCCACGGCCTCCGCGGACGCCAAGGAGGACATTCTTACGCGGATCGCGAACCGGGCCGAGGAGCTCATCGAGGCGGCGAGCCCCGACTCGATCGAGGAGGAGCAGCTCCGGAGCTATCTGGGCACTCTCAGGCGCAAGCCATGACCGTCGTGCTCCTGATCATCGTCGTGAACGTGGTGGTAAGCCTCTTCGGGTTTCGGGCCTTGAGCGCCGGCGATCAGAAAGCCCAGGCGTTCGTGTTCGTGCCGTATCAGGTTGCCCGTGGCGAGAACGGCCTCGGCATGCTCCTCGCGCACTTCGCGCACCTGAGCTACTTGCACCTCGGGTTCAACATGTTCGCGCTTTACTCGTTCTCGGCCACGGTCCTCAATGGTGTGGGGTCCGCGCGATACCTGGCGATCTACGCGGCCGCCGGGCTCGGGTCCGATCTCGTGGTCTTTGCCCTCCGCAAGGACGATCCCACGTATCGCTGTCTTGGGGCTAGCGGGAGCGTGTTTGGCATCATGATGGCGGCGGTCGTGCTCGATCCGACCACCTCGATTGCGTTCGTCTTCGTGCCGATCCCGATTCCCGGCCCCGTGTTCATGCTGGGCTATGGGATTATCTCAATCTTCCTCATCACGAAAAATAAGCGGGGGGGCGTCAGTCACGAAGGCCACCTGGGAGGCGCGATCATCGGCTTCGCCGTGGCCATCCTCCTTGCGCCCCGCGGGCTCCAGCCGCTGCACCGCTGGCTCGCGCACTGGTTTTGAGGGCGGCTGTGGGACGGGAAGCGTCGCGGCCGGGAGGGAAGACTCTGGGCCGCGCGGCGCCATGAGTGGGATCGGGCTTTATATCATCCACGCTCTGGGGCCGATCTGCTGCGTCCTCTCACTTGCATCTTGCGCAAGCAGAAGTCGCGCTATGCGCGGGAAGGGAGCCTCGTTGATGTTGGCACACTTCATCTCCAAGCAACCTTCCGCCCACTGTGCCGCCGCCGGGGCGCAAGTAGACGCAGGTGGCGAAGAAGCCGGGATGGACGCATCACTGTATAGTTCCAACCCTAGACCCTAGGCGGAAGGGGGCCCTTCTGTGGCGAAGTTCCGTCGTGGGACGCCCGGCAACACGTTCGCAACCTTTCCAACGAGGGTATTTTCATTCCTCGTTGACCCGACCGCACTGCCGGCGCTGGGTGGGTCGGAAAACATCGGCGCTCTCCGCTTGATTCGAGACCTTGGTGCACTCGAATGGCCTGTCGACGTGAAACTCCTCTGGCCTAGGTCCATCGACCGCGTCGCGCCGGCCGACGTCTCGGACCCCCTCACGATTTTGCTAGGGGGACATTTGGAAGAGGTGCGGGATGGTGGGGAGACAGGGCGATTCGTCGCGAACAGCCATATGGCCGAGACCGCGCGCGCGGCCCTTGGCGGCGACTCTGCGGAGCAACAGCGCCGTCGATCTTTGCTCGCGCTGGCGGATGACGCACAAGCGGACGGCCTCGTGACAGGCGACGATGTCCTTGTCGGGCAACGCTATGACCTTCTTCAGCACCACCGCATTCGCATCGTGCCCGTCGTCGAGTTCACCGACGTCATCGAAGTCTGTGCGCACGGGCATTCGATTTTCTGGTCGGCCGTTGACTCCGAGCGGCGGCTCACCGTCGACGTGTACTACCAAATAAATCACTGGAAGCAGAAGAGACTGGCGAGCTGGTACTGGGCGAAGCGGCAAGATCTAGAAGCCGATCTCCGGGACAACGTCCATAGCGCACTGATCAATCGGTATGCGCTTCTCGCGTACGCGCGCGACATGGTTCGGTTCTACGAGCTACAGCTCGATTATTTCCACCGGCGGGGCCTCTGGGGAGCGTTCGGGACGCTCCTCGGCTACCACATGACGAATTTCTACCTCTATCTCTGGGGCATGCTCGAGCATCTCGCGCTTATCGCGAATCAATCAAAGAAATTGGCCCTCCGAGAGAGAGACTGCGGCATCGAGAGCGCTACGCTCTGGAAAGCCCTCGGAGAAAGCGACCCAGCGCTTCGTGCTTATATTCGCGAGGGGCCGATACGCGAGTGGATCACGGCGATGGCCGACGCGAGGCATGCCGCCGCACACCGAGCCATGCTGCTGCCAAACTACATCGTTAGTGAGACGGAGGAGTCACAAAAGACGGACGCAGAGATCGCCGCAATCCTGAGAGAGGAGGACCCGAAGTTCTACGCATTGTTTCCCGAGCCGATGATCAGAATCCTGGGACCGCTGAAGATATCGCACTGGCGTCTCTGGAAGCTGCGGACGCTCGCCACAAATGCGGTCGTAGTCAAGAAGGAGTCCGAGGCGTACATCCGATTCGCGGTCATGAGCATCGACGACGACTTGATGATGCTGAACGCTGTAATTGACGCGTTCCTCGTGAGGCTGTTTAGCGTTCGAGCGCCAGCGACGCCTCCCGGATAACGCGAGTGACTTTGGAGCGTAGGCGACAGAAAGGCCACTATCAGACCGGGCCGGGGGCCGACGGTGTTCCTCGGCGTGTTGCCGACACTATTTTAGTGCGAAAGTAGTGCAGTTTCACCCCAGCTTCCCCGAGGGGGCCGTGCCCCCTGGTCGGCCGAGCATCCGATCCGCAGTCAGTTGGCCTCGGCGTGCAAGCTCTTGCCAGCGCAGGAGGTTCGCCGCGCCCGGGCGGCCGTGTGTTGCGCCATGTGCTGGGGGGGGCGCCTCCTCGGCCTCGTGGCGGCCCCGACAGGCTCCTAGCTCGCGGTCAGGCCGTCACCGCATGCGACGCCCGCGTGGAGCCTACCGTGCCGGCGCCCGCCGGCTCGCGCGCGATGCGAGCAGGCCCGCCGCGATCGCCCCGAGGATCAGGAGCGGCAGCCCGAGCCAGACGCGCTGGCGCTCGCGCGCGCGACTCCGGAGCGTCTTCAGCACGAAGCGGTCGCCGGCCGTGATCTCGCCGCGGGAGGCGAGGAACTGGCGCAGCCGCTCCTGCTGCTCCGGGGTGAGCTTCGCCCGCCCCCACTGGACGTCGACCTCGAGAGTCTTGAGCCGCCGGAGCTCGGCCATTCCGCGCTCGAGCGCCTCGCGGCTGTCGCGCCAGGCCTGGCGCTCCCCCGGCGTGAGAAAGACGAGCTCGACACCTGGAACCGCCTCCTCGATCCAAGCGAGCCAGTGGTGGTCCATGCGGGGAAAGGCCGCGAGCAGGATCCCCGCGAGCCCGACGGCCGCGCTCGCGACGATGGCGACGCCGCGCAGGGCTTCCCAGCCGCGCTCTTTCACGGCCCGCGCGAGCGCCCGGAAGCCGAGCACGCACGCGACGGCGGCCATGAAAGCGCCGAAGGTCGCGACCACGGCGGCGCCCGTCGGCAGGTCCCAGGCGAAGGACGCCCAGAGCCCGAGCGTGCTCACGATCGCGCCGACGGTCCACCCGATGGCAAGGCGGCCCGTGACCGAGCCTGACAGCAGCGCGCCCACGGCCGCGGGAACGATCAGGTAGGAGAATACGAGCAGGACGCCCGCCACGCGCACCGAGCTCGTCACCACGACGCCGAAGGTCAGGTAGAAGGCGAAGTCCCACCAGCGCACGGCGCGGCCCCGCGCGGCGGCGCCCTCGGGGTCGAACGAGATCTCGAGGAGGGGCCGGCGGATCGCCGCGTGGAACCCGCCGAGCAGGGCGTACAGAAGCGCGAGCCGTCCCACCTCACCGGGGGAGACGGTCAGGATGCTACCCACGAGGAGCTGCTTGATGTGCTCCGCGCCCTGAGGCGCGCGGTCCACGACGAGCACCGTGAGCGCGGCCGAGACCGCGTAGACGATCCCGATGATGGCCTCCTGGGGGATAGCCCCTCGGTGGACCCGCGTCAGCGAGAAGAGCCCCGCGCCGGCCACCGTGAAGGCGAGCGCGTACCAGTAGGCGGCCTCGCTCTGGATCGGATGCCCCGCGAGAAAGGCGATCGTGATGCCGAGCGCCGCGACCTGTGCCAGCGCAAGGTCCACGAAGATGACGCCGCGGGCCAGGACGTGGAGCCCGAGGTAGACGTGGATGCCCGTCAGCACGAGGCACGCGAGGAAGGGCAGCCAGAGGAACTCGAGCATCAGCGGGCCCGGAGCGTTTCGACGAGGCGCGCTACGTCGAGGTCGAAGAGGGCGAGGTAGTCGCGGGCCTCGGGAGCGCCGCCGACCGAGGCCACGAGCGTCACGGCGTGGG
Source organism: Candidatus Rokuibacteriota bacterium (assembly GCA_030647435.1). Lineage (NCBI taxonomy): Bacteria > Candidatus Rokuibacteriota > Candidatus Rokuibacteriota bacterium. Next base: position 16,540 of record JAUSJX010000157.1, on the reverse strand, counting down.
CGCCGCTCAGCGACGCGACGCGGGCGACGAGCGCGGCGCTCGAGTAGGGCTCGGCGATCAGCACGCGCACGTTCGCGTCTCTCATTTGCCTCGTGAGCGTGGCCAGGTAGGCGGGAGAGGGCGGGACTCCAGGCACGGGCTCAACGGCCGCCACGATCAGGAGGCCGAAGCGCCTGGCGAAGTACGGCCAGCTCTCGTGGACCACGACGACCTTTGTGCCACGATACGGGCCCATCGCTTCCGTCCAGCGCTTGAGCCCCGCGTCGAGGCGCTTGAGGAAGGCCGCGCGGCGCGACTCGAAGTACGCGCGCTCGCTTGGGGCGAGGCGCACGAGCGCTTCCAGAATACCCGCGGTGATCGGCCGCGCGTTCTCGGGGTCGAGCCAGTAGTGCGTGTTGCCGAAGCCGTGGACATGGTCGCCCCGCTCGGGCTTGACCCGCGCGGTGTCGGCCTGCAGGAGCTCGATGCCCTTCGAGCAGTCGAGGACGCTCGCGCCGCCCTTCGCCGCGCGGGAGTCGCCGAGGGTCCGGAGAAGCCCCGCCAGCCACGGCTCGTGGTCGAGCCCGACCCGGACGAGGAGCGCCGCGCCGCGGAGCGCGGCGATCTGCCCCGGCTTGATCTCGACCGCGTGCGGGTCCACGAGCGGCGGGGCGAGCGCTTCCACGCGCACGCGGTCGCCGCCGACCTCCTCGACCAGCGCCTTGAGGTCGGTCGAGGTCGCCACGACGGCAAGCGGGCCGCCGCCCCACGCGGGAGCGGCGGCCCAGAGCACGAGCGCGGCGCCGAGAAGCGCCCGCTGCACAGGGGCTACTTCTTGGCGGTGAAGACCGACTTCGGGATCATGCAATGTACGCCCTTGCGGACGTCCACCACCTGGCTGACCCGGCAGTCGCCGACCATGGACACGAGCGAGTACGCCTCGTAGCGGCTGAGCTGGACCGTTTTCTGCGCGGCCAGGATATCCACGGCCTCGCGGACCGCGTTGACCATGGCCTTGTTGAGGTCCTCGTCGAAGCCGATCGCGATCCAGTGGGTCTTGGTCTCCATGCGCGGCCAGTCGAGCTTCATGTCCTTGCGGACGATGAGTTGCATCACGATCTCGCGGTAGGAGCACTCGAGCGCCGTCAGGTTGACCTCGCCGTTGCCCTGGCGGCAGTGGGAGTCGCCCGTCCAGACGAGCCCGCCCTTGAGGAAGATGGGGATGAAGATCGTCGTGCCTTCCTGGAGCTCATTGATGTCCATGTTGGAGCCGTTTTTCCACGGCCTGATCGTGGACACCGGCGCCATCGGGTCGGTCGCGCCGCCCTTGCGGGGCGACGGGTCCTTGGGGTCGATCCCGACGGCGAGCGTGCCCGGGAAGGGCTGGAGGTCGATCGTGACGCCCGGCTTGAACTCGGCCTGGCGCTTGTCCCAGTCGAGGAAGAAGTATTTCACGAAGCCGTCGGGCATCTCGGGCGCCAGCGCCCCGATCGTCGGGAACTCCTTGCCCGGCAGGTTGAAGTTGGTCCCGAAGGCCTTGGGCGTGATCTTGAGGATGCGGATCTCCATCACGTCGCCGGGCTCGGCGCCGTTGACGTAGATGGGACCGGTCAGCGAGTGCGGCCCGCCGCCCGGGTTCGCCTTCCGGAGCGCGACGATCTCGTCCATGGTCGTCCCGGGCTGAATCTTGTTGTGAGCGTGCATCATCGTCTCGACGGCGACGGTGTCTCCCGAGTTCACGACGAGCTTGGGAGGCTCCTTCGGGTCGAGCCAGCCCCACTGCGTCGTCTCGAGCGTGGCGGGGAGGAGGTGGTACTTGCCGCCCGGGACGGCCACCGTCCGATCGCGCTTGCTCTCGTCCATCGCCTGCTGGGCGACGGCGTAGAGGCCTGCCGTGAGGAGCAGGGCCAGGGCGGCGAGGCCTGCGACGACTGCCTTGCGGGTGCGGAGCTTCAGAATCATAGCGTGTCTCCTTTCGTGTGAGCCGGACGGGTCCTTAGGCCTTGCCGTCGAGGGCGCGCTTGAGCTGGTCGAGGTGGTTGTCGTCGTGCCAGGCCATGAGCTCGACGAAGTCCTTCACGGTCATCTTCCCGCGCGTGGCGTGGATGCCACCGCGCTGCCACTGCTCGGGCTTGAGCCCGCGGAGGAACTTGAGCGTCTCGTCCCGCCGCGTGTTGAAGGCCGCCAACGCCTCCTGCACGTCGTTTCGCGCGTACTGGCGCTCGATGGCCCAGCGGTCGGGCTCGACGCCCAGGAACTTGGGCTCGTCCATGGCCATGACGCTCTGGAAGCGGATCATGAAGGACTCTTCCGTGTCGCGCACGTGGCAGACGACTTCCTTCGCCGACCAGTTTTTCTCGTCCGGCCGCTTCGACAGCTTGGCGTCGGGCACGCCCTTGATGGCGGCCGCGTAGTCGTTGACCGTGCGTTCCATGCGCGCCAGCTGTTCCTCGAGAGTGGCCATGCCGGGACCTCCGTCGGTGACGAGTTGATGGAAGAGGTGCGATTCCCGCTGGTAGAAGCCCTGCGTGTGCAGCGAGTCCCCCAGCCTCAGCAGCGTGTAGTCCAGATGATGCCCCATCTCGTGGAGCAGCGTCCTCAAGAATGTCCGGAAAGCGACGATGCGCTTCTGCCGCGCCGTCCGCATCCAGAGCGTGATGGTCGGCGGCTGTCCCGGCCGGTTCGCCGTCTCGTAGAGGCCGTGCAGCTCACCCCAGCGCGCGTGCGGTCTTGCCGCGAGCACCGTCACGCGCACCGGCGGCAGCCCGAGCGCCCGCGCCATCGCGCCCGCGAGCAGCTGGCACGCCGACTCGGTCAGCGCGTGGTCGCCGCTTTCGAGCGCCGCGCCCAGCTCGGCCACGAGCGGCCGGAGCGCCGCCGCCCCCGGCAGCACGACCTGCGTGATCTTCTCGCTCCGCAGGTAGATACCCTGCTGGCGCCGCGTCAGCCGCTGGAAGTACGCGAAGGGCATGCGGTCATGGATGCTACCGCCGCATCGCGCGAGGGTCAACCGAGGTTGTATTGACCCGGCGACGTCTTGCGCGCGTCGCTAGCCTGATCTACCCTGCCGACATCGTGGGTGGCAAGCTTCGCAGCGAGCCCAAACAGGGAGAGGTGAGATGGCGGACTATCGCGGCATGGAACAGCGGCTCTCCGAGATCCTTGGTCTCCAGCGGCGCCCGGTCGCGGTGACGTTCCGGGACACGCCGCCCGCGGGGGTACCCAAGTTCGCGGGAACGGAGCCCTCGGGGTGCAGCTTCTGGCGGATCGCTGCGGGCGGGCGGACCTTCTATACCGTCCCGGGTGACCACTACAACTGCGCGATCGGCAGCTACACGCATAACCTGGACCTCCCGAAGGACCGCGCCCAGGAGCTCGGCCAGACGCTCACCTTCATGACCGGGCTCGGCTACATCAAGATGGAGGAGATTCCCGGGATCCCGCGCCTGCCCAAGCCGCCGGGCGCCGTGATCTACGCGCCCCTCGCGGACACGCCGGTGGATCCGGACGTGGTCGTCTTCTCGGGCCGGCCCGGACGCGTGATGCTCCTGCAAGAGGCCGCCATGCGCGCGGGTGTCGGCGCGCAGGCTCCGCTGCTCGGCCGCCCGACATGTATGGCGCTGCCCGCCGCCCTCGCTTTCGGCGTCGTCTCCAGCACGGGGTGTATCGGGAACCGTGTCTACACCGACGTGGGAGAGGACGAGCTGTACGTGGCGGTGCCCGGAAAGGACCTGCCGAGAATTGCCGAGGAAGCCCAGACCATCGCCGCGGCCAACGCCAAGCTGTCCGAATACCATCGCGGACGGCGAGAGACGCTGGCTACGGAGTAAGTGGGCCGCCAGACGTGATCGGGGTCAGGTCTTGAAATGCCACACGGTCGCGTTGGCGCCGTTGGTCTGCTGGAATTCAAGACCTGACCCCGCTACGACCCCGCTACTTGGATGAGGTATTTGGTTTTGGGCCTTGTAGTTCTCTTCCTCGGAAGTGTTCTTCCCGCCTCTGGCGATGAGATCAGCGTCATCTATGATTTACGGCCCGAGGCGGACATTCCGCGTGAGGCGCGTGGCGCGGGAACGAAACCTGACCCTGACGCGAAGAGCGGCCCTCAATCCAACATCACGTTCGGGATTGTCACTGACCTGAAAGACTACGGCCCGCTGCGGAGCGTCATGCCCCAGGGTATTCACGCCGTGACGGTCCGCTACTACGATGGCTCCTTCACGGACGTCCAGGAGGTGAAGCGGTTCCTGACCTCCGTGCTGCGATCGGAGAAGGGCAGCACCACGGCCTACTGTCCCTGGGCCGAGTCGCTGCCGGTGCCGGCGATCGAAGCGACGATACAGTTCACCTCCGGAGCGAAAGGCAAGCTACTGCTCTGGCGCCAGGGGCGCCTGGTCTACCAGGATCCCGGCCTTAAGTGGTGGTTCGGCTACGGCTGGTGAGAGACGGCGCGCTACTTCCCGGTCCACTTGGGCTTGCGCTTCTCGACGAAGGCCTTGGCGCCTTCGACACGGTCCTCGGTAGTGCGCAGCAGCGTCGCGAGGTCGTTCTCGAGCCTGATACCGTCCTGGAGCGGAAGACCGAGTCCGCCTACCACCGCCTCCTTGGCGTAGCGGAGCGCGATCGGCGCCTTGTCGGCGATCTGGCGGGCGAGGGCCTGCGCTGCGGGTAGCAGCTCGGCGACCGGCACCACGCGCTCGACCAGCCCGATGCGGAGCGCCTCGGCGGCGGGTACGCGCATCCCCGTCAGGATCATCTCGAGCGCCTTGCCGCGGCCGACGAGCCGCGGGAGCCTCTGAGTGCCGCCGCCGCCCGGGATGATCGCGAGGTTGATCTCGGTCAGCCCCAGCTGCGCGTCTTCGGCCGCGATGCGGATGTCGCAGGCCAGGGCGAACTCGAGCCCGCCCCCAAGCGCGAAGCCGCGGATGGCGGCGATGATCGGCTGGGAGCAGCGCTCCATCTCGCTCCTGAAGTCGAGGCGCTTGCGGGCCTCCCGGAAGTGGGTCGGCGTCGGCGGCTCGAGAAACTCGCGGATGTCGGCGCCCGCGCAGAAAGCGCGCTCGCCCGCGCCCGTGACCACGACCACCTTCACGCCGTCGTCGGTCCTGAGACGCGTGAAGATCTCGAGGAGCTCGGCGCGCATGGGATTGTTCATCGCGTTGAGCACGTCGGGGCGGTCGAGGATGATCGTCGCCACGCCGTCCTTCGCTTCGTAGCGAACGGGCTGCTCAGGCATGCTTAAAGGTCCTTCCCGGTGATGACGCCGCGGCGGTGGAGATCGGCGATGTCCGCTTCGGCGTAGCCCGCGCCGCGCAGGATCTCGGCGGTGTGCTGACCGAGCATGGGCGGCGGGCCCGGATCGGCGCCGGGCGTTTCGGAGAAGCGGAGCGGCAGGCCCATCATCTTGAGCTTCCCGACCTCCGGGTGGTCGTACTCGACGAGCATGTTGTGGTGGAGGACGGCGGGGTGGGTCATGAAGGTCCGCAGCTCCTGGGTCGGCGCGCACGGGATGTCGGCTTCCGTGAGGATCCGCACCCACTCGTCCCGCGGCCGCGAGGCGAAGGCCTCCTCCATGAGCGGCGTGAGGGCGTCGGAGTTGTCCCGGCGCCCGAACCAGGAGGCGAAGCGCGGATCGCTCGCCCATTCGGGCTTGCCCAGCACCTTGCAGAGCTTGACCCAGAAGGACTGGTTGCCGCAGGCGAGGAAGAACCACTGACCGTCGCCCGCGCGGTAGAGCCGGTACGTCGGGGTGTCCCGGTAGACGATTTCGCGGCCCGGCCAGTCGACGAAATTGCCCGATTGAAGCGCAAGGACTCCGTGCAGCAGCGAGGTCCACACGCGCTGCCCCTGGCCCGTCCGCTCGCGGACGAAGAGGGCCGCCAACACGGCCTGGCAGGCGATCGCCGCCGTGTAGTAGTCGGTGACGGGGATGCGCACGTACTGCGGCGCGGCGCCGAAGCCCTGGAGCGTCATCACGCCGCCCATCGCCTGGAAGACGGGATCGTAGCCCGGCCGGTCGCGCTCGGGTCCTTCGGGCCCGAAGGCGCTGATCGAGCAGTAGATCAGGCGGCTGTTGACCGGGCGGAGTGATTCATAGTCCACGCCGAGCCTCTCGACGACGCCCGGCCTCATGTTCTCCATCACGACATCGGCGGTTTTGGCGAGACGGCCGATCACGGCGCTGCCGTCGGGGTCCTTGAGGTTGACGGCCAGGGAGCGCTTGCCGCGGTTCCAGCCGTAGAAGCCCGGCAGCTCGCGGAAGGAGTCGCCTTCGAGCCCCTCCACCTTGATAACGTGGGCGCCCATGTCGCCGAGCATCATGGCGCTGTAGGAGCCGGCGATGTACGACGTCAGGTCGACGACCGTGACGCCGTCGAGCGGGCCGCGAGCCTCCGGCATTACCGCGAAGACGTCACGTGCCGCGTGATCAGCTCCCGGTGGTACTCCGTGTCGCCGTACAGCGGCTCCAGCGCCTTGGCCCGCTTCATGTAGAGGTGCAGGTCGTACTCCCATGTGAAGCCGATGCCGCCATGCACCTGGATGGAATCGCCGCAGACCTTGCGCGCCGCTTCGTTGACGTAGGACTTGCAGATGGACGCGGCGACCGCGGCGTCTTCGGCGCCGGCGGTCAGCGCCCACGCGGCGTAGTAGACGGCGGCGTGCGCGTTCTCGACCTCGAGCAGCATCTCGGCGCAGCGGTGGCGGATGGCCTGGAAGGAGCCGATAGGCTGGCCGAACTGTTCGCGCACCTTGGCGTACTCCACGCTCATGTCGAGGCACCGCCGTGCGGCGCCCAGCATCTCGGCCGAGGACATCACGGCGGCGCGGCGCAGGAGTGACTCGACGACGGGCCCCGCCGTCCCGGGCTGGCCCAGGATGGCGTCGGCGCCGACCGCGACCTTGTCGAGCCGCATCTCCGACCAGCGGCTGCCGAGATCGATGCCGACCATGGGCGTGAGCGTGACGCCCGCGGACTTGGGATCCACGAGGAAGAGCGACAGCCCCTCGGGTGAGCGCGCGGGCACAAGGACGACGTCGGCCGCGTGCGCCCAGGGCACGAAGCGCTTGAGACCCGACAGCGCCCACCCGCTCCCGGACTTGGCGGCTGTCGCGGCTGTTGCGGCCGGGTCCCAGTCGAGATGCTCCTCGAGGAGCGCCGCCGTCGCGCGGACCGTCCCCGAGGCGATGGCGGACAGCCACTTGTCCTTCTGCGCGGCGCTGCCGCCGAGCGTGAGGCCGAGGCCGCCGAGCACGACCGTGGCGAAGAAGGGGCCGGGGTAGGCCGCGCGGCCCATCTCCTCGAGCACGAGAGCGAGCTCGACCAGGCCCAGGCCCGCGCCGCCCTGCTCCTCGGGGAAGGGCAGGCCGAGCCAGCCCAGCTTGGCCATTTCGCCCCAGAGATGGTCGCTGTAGCCCTTGGGGTCGTCGAACATCGCCCGCACATGCGCGGGCTTGCACTGCTCATCGAGCGCGGCGCGGACGGAGTTTCGCAGCAGGATCTGGTCGTCGCTGAACGAGAAGTTCACGCTTTGCCTCCCACCCGGTCGGCGCGGGTCTCTTTCGGCAGGCCGAGGATGCGCTCGCCGATGACGTTCTTCTGGATCTCCGAGGAGCCGGCGTAGATAGTGCCGGCGCGCGACCAGAGGTAGGCGTAGGCCCATGAGCCGCGCTCGCCGACGGCCGTGTCGATCTCGAGCTGGAATTCCTTGGGCGCGCCCTCGGTGAGCTGGCCGTAGGGGCCGAGGATCTCGAGCGCCAGCTCCATGAAGCGCTTCTCGAGCTCGGAGTACGACAGCTTGGTCAGGGATCCACCGGCGCCCGGATGCTCGCCGCGCTCGAGCAGCGTGAGCGTCCGAAGCGCCTGGTAGCGCTCGACCTCGATCTCGGCCCAGATCCGCCCGAGCTTCTGGCGGACGAGCGGATCCTCGATCAACGGCTTGCCGTGGCGGCGCATGCGCCTCGCCGCTTCGACCAGCCGCGAGTGCTGCGAGGCGTAGTTCGTCACGCGGGCCAGCGCCCGCCCGCCCCGCTCGTACCCGAGCGTGGTCTGCGCGATCGCCCACCCTTCGCCGAGCTTGCCGATCTGGTCGCTCTTCTCGACGCGGGCGTTGGTCATGAAGACCTCGCTGAACTCCGACGAGCCCGTGATCTGCTTGAGCGGACGCACGTCCACGCCCGGCTGGCGCATGTTCATGAGGAAGCAGGAAATGCCCTTGTGCTTGGCGACCTTGGTGTCGGTGCGGGCGAGGAGGAGGCCCCAGTCGGCGATGGCGCCGGCGCTCGTCCAAATCTTCTGGCCGTTGACGACGAAGTGGTCGCCCTGGTCCACGGCGGATGTCCGGAGCGCGGCCAGGTCCGAGCCCGCGTTGGGCTCGGAGTAGAGCTGGCACCAGAGCTCCTCGGCCGAGAGGATCTTCTTGAGGTAGCGGCGTTTCTGGGCGTCCGTGCCGTGGACGACGATGGTCGGCCCGGCGATGCCGAGGCCCAGGCTGTTGGTCGGCGATGGCGCGTTGACCCGCGCCATCTCGTCGGCCACGACGGCCTGCTCCATCGGCCGGGCGCCGCCGCCGCCGTACTCCTTGGGCCAGCCCATGCCGAGGTAGCCGGCGTCGAAGAGCTTCCGGTGCCAGGCGCGCCGGTCCTCGAGGTTGCGGATCTCCGTCTTCGGCAGGTTCTGCTCGAGCCAGGTCCGCACCTGCTTGCGGAAGGCGATGTCTTCGGGCGTGTAGTTCAGATCCATGGGTGGGGCCTCCTTTAGAAGACTCGCCTCGGACGGTGGGGCCCCAGCCCCACGACGTCCTGCGGCTCGCAATGCAGTATCAGACTCGCCTCGGACGGTGGGGCCCCAGCCCCACGACGTCCTGCGGCTCGCAATGCAGTATCAGACTCGCCTCGGACGGTGGGGCCCCAGCCCCACGACATCCTGCGGCTCGCGATGCAGTACCAGAGTCGCCGCGTTGCGGCTCGCGCTGCGGTCGAAGTGCCCCCGGTTCTAGCACGGGTCGGGTACACGGTCAACCTGAGGTGGCCCAGGTCTCGTGGACAGTGAATAGGGTAGCGGTGTCGGGACGGCGTGGTCACGCAGCATGGCGCCGCCGGCGGGTTTCGAGGCACGCGTGCCGGTGCCGCCAGGCGTAGTAGCCGCTGCGCGACATGTCCAGGAGATTGCGGCGGAGCGTTGTCCCCTTTTCGGTGTCCGCCAAACCCGGGCTACCGGGCTACCTCACCGAGTTCTTCGATCCACGCCTTACGTGATTCCTGCCTCTTCATTGGGCGCGAAGCTCGAACACCACGGCTAGCCCAGCCAGAATACCGCCTAGTACGACACTTCCGATCATCCCCCACCGGACAACATAAATCAGCACGACCTTCTCCGAGAGTTTGCGCGCTGCCCAGTGCGGGTAGCGGATGCGACAACGGGACTTTGGCAGGGTGGCGAGTCCAGCTGGCCTATCCATTTCGGATCTACCGCCTTGTTTCAGCGTCTGGGACCAGAATCATCCTGGCGATCAGTTTCCCCCCGGATTCCACGTACAGGACACCGACCGTGTCGCCTCCCACCAGGTCACGCGGACTAGTTTGCCTCTGGCCGCGTCGGATGGTGCAGCCGTTCAAGTCGAACGCGTAGTCCGTTGGGGGCGTCCCGGGTGCTTCCAGCACGAGCTGTCTGTCGTTGACGGTCTTGATGGTGCTCCTCATGTCCTTTACCTGAGCGACGCCGGACTCGCCGCGCGTCCTTGGATGGGCGTCGAGGGATGGGCGTCGAGGGATGGGCGTCGAGGGATGGGCGTCGAGCGCGGCACCTTGGGTCACGGGCGTGTAGCGAGTGTTGCGGTCCTAGCGAACGACAGTCAGCAACGCAACCAGCCCCCAAGCCAGAATGCCCAGCGCTGCGATCTTCCCGTGCATTCCGTGCATTGAGGCGCCCCCTCCCTTGGCGCTCGGGTTCGTTGACTGACTCGTTGACCGGCCTACAACTTCGAACAAGCAGATCGCGTACCAAGGGTGCTATCCCTCCGTCACGACAGCGTTCATCCGCTCGCTGAGCCAGCCCGGGCTCGGTGCATCTGCAAGTTTTGCGGCCTCAGGTCTCGTTTCGTTGACGTCCCGTCCAACAGCGCATTCTCGTCGCCCTGATTCGGAGTGTGGAGCCGAAGCTTCACTTTCTCTTCGATCTGGCAGATCGCTCCTCGCCCCTTCGCTCTTGTTGGCTCGATTTCGGATGAGTAGCGCTCCGCCTTGAACTCCTTTCTTCAGCAACGTATCTGACGTTCCCCATCCATTGAGCCTCTGCAGTTCTTGCAGTTTCATGATGGCGCCCCGGGCAGCGGCCGATGGAATTGTTCATGACGGCGCGCTCATCCACCGTTGGTACGCGGAATGCTGGTAACCAACTCTGTCAGCCATGGGCTTTTATGTGGGCGGGCACCGGGTTCCTCTGGAAGATCTCCAGGTTATGCTCACTCCTCGAGAATATTGTGGCGTCATGGCCGCGGTTCAGCGCCAGTTCAGTGATCCGCGAGATATTTGGCGTGACCAGTGCTGGCCAGCGTTCCGGGATTTTAGGGCGGGGAACCTCTCTGCAGCCGTGAAGCTGTTGAAAGCGCTCCTCAGGGAGCAGCCCGAGAATGGGCGCATCTACCGCTTGATAGGTCTCGCGCACCTCGCTCAGGGGCGTCCGCGCGCGGCCCGGAAGCACCTGGAGCGCGCACTGCGCCTCCTGCGAAGAGAACAAGCGGGCAGCGGCAGCCTCCAACATGCGCTCCAAGCTCAACTGGAGCGCGCCATGCTCCGCTACGCGCTGCTGTCACTGTGCGTCAGGCTCGGCCGCCCGAAAGACGCGCGTATGCTCGCGGCAGAAGAGGGCTGGGATCTCTGAGGCGGCATCCACACAACGATAGCAAGGAGGGGAGATGGTTGAGGACGGCGGTCGTCGACAGTTGGAGGCCAAGACGGACGTCGAAACACTGGCAGAACACGCCCGCAACCTCGAGGGAGCGGGAATGCTGGAAGAAGCGCTGTGGGCTTGGCGTCGCGTCCTGCAAATCGACGGAAACTACCTGCCGGCGTGGGAAGCGTCGAACAGGCTCCTGTCAGCGCTGCCTCGGCAATATGACAAGGCAACACCACGATGACGGTTCCGCGCTCACGCCAAGTGAGGCTGTCGCGGGGCTCGGAGCTCGCGCACCCTGGCGCCGTGTGCGCGAAGGGGGGCGATGCAAGACGACAATCCGTCACGTCGCATCTCCGCATGCTCGCCGAACAAATCGGACCTCGTGCCGCCGGCACACCGGAAGCCGCCGAGGCGCGGCGATACATTGAGCGCAGTATCAGAAGTCTGGGACGTCTACCGGACGTCCAGCCCTTCTCTATCGTCATCCCACGGTATCCGCAGTGCATCCTGGTAACTGATGCGGGACGGGTGATTCCAAGTCTTCCAATTCTCGGCTCGGCCCCGACTCCGGGAGCCCTCGGGGGGATCCCGAGTCTGTGGCGTGACGGCGCGGTCAGTGAGACGCTGGTTGGCCATCAGGGCGGGTTCCTCCTCTGCCCCGTTGCGCCCAACTCGACCAGCGTATACACGCGCCTTGCGTGGGAGCGTAGGGCAGCCGGTGTCATCTTGTATCATCCGGATGTTCCCGATCTCTACTCCGAGGTTGTAGCGAGCGGCGAAGCTGGTATTCCGTGTGTCACGGTCCGGCGGGCCGACGCCCAATGGCTCGCTCAGAACCGGCCTCCCATTCGATTGAACGTGATACGGACGCCGGTCAAGGTCTTGTGTTCGAACATCCTTGTAGAGGTCGGTACGGTAGGCCGTCCTCTTCTCATCCTGGCTCACTACGATACTCGGCCCGGGAGTCCAGGGGCGCTGTGCAATGCCTCTGGGGTCGCGGTCTTGCTTGAGCTTCTCCACAGGTTACGCGGTTCGACCGGGCCGCGAGTTCTGTTCGGCTTCCTTGATGGTGAGGAACTGGGTGCCGCCGGCTCCAGGCATTGCCGGGATGTGCTTCACGCCCTTGGCACTTTGGAGCACCTCCGAGGCGTGATCTATCTCTCTGGGATGGGCCTTGAAAATCTCGCTGTGCTCTTGCCGGCGTGGGGCTCGGCTTCTCCCCGATCGACCGTGGCGGGGCAGTCTCGTCTCCTGACGATGGCAAAACGGTGCGCCGTCGACGAGCAGATCCACGTTTGCGATGAGGCGTCGGATTCTGGGCACAGCCCAGTTCCTCCCGGAGTCTGGTCTTGCGCGGCGATTGGACTTGCTGGCACTCCGGCACCCGTCCGGCACACGAGCGCGGATCTCCCGAGTATCGTCCAGCCACGGCATCTTCTGGCAGTTGCCGCCGCGCTGGATCGCTTGGTTCGCCTCTCGTGACGCTGAGGCGAATGTGAAACCACCTCGGCCCGTCGGGAGGAGGAACAATATCGATATACGTGAGGCAAACTGCTGCGAGATCAAGACACTCGCGGGGAGGCGCCAAAGCCTCAATCCTGATTTCCCGTCAGCAGAGACTCTTCTCCGACTTCGAGAGAGGCCAAACGTGCTTATGCCAGTTGCACTGGTGGAAGCCGAGGTCATCGGCTTCGCCTTGGCCTCGCTGACCACGGAGCATGAGCGCCGATTGGGCATCGTTCGATATGTCCTCGCCTTCGTAGATGGCGGCCCAGCTGCCGACGCCATACAGGTTGCTCTGCTCGCTAGGCTCGAACGGCAGTTTGCGGCGTTAGAGACCGACGAGATTCAACTCGGTGCCGATGAGCCAACGATATTGACCGGCTACCTCGATAAGATGGGCTACAGGCTTGACGCGCTAGGCGTCGAGGATGCTCCCTCTACGGACTCGCGGCGCCAGGTTTTCAAGTATCTGAAACCAGTGCTCTCCCGGACGCGAACGGGTGCGCGCCACCCGCAAGGATGATCGGTGGTAGACTGGCTCGCAGGAGGTGCCAGGCCTTGGAGTTCCGGGCCGGTATGTTTAGTTCGTATCATTCGGCGGCCCCGCACGGAGACGACGTGCCCGCGCTGGTGATGCTCCCAGAGGCCCTGAGATGACACCACGCAGGGCCGTGCTCAATTCGAACGTGAGAAACACCCGCTGATCATGTTTCGACCAGTGCCCTCGCACGCTCCCTTCGGCCGCATGCCGCTCCGCCTAGTCCTGTCGGTGGTCGGTGTCCTTATGCTCGTGCTGGCTGCCGGGATGTTGGCCGGGGCCCAGTATGCGGCGCATCTCCTTAAAGATACCGCCACATCTGCGCCCGGAAATAGATGGACAGAGATGGAGATCGTGCTCGGCCTCCTGGTCTTGCTTGCCGCCATCGGCGTTTTAGGGGTTAGCACCGTTCGAGGCTACTCGGTGGTCACCCGGACGTTCGAGCGCTCCAAGACCCAGATGCACAACATCCTCAACAGTATCCCGACCGGCGTTCTCACACTCGATTCTCACGCGACGCTCACCTCGCTCAATGGGGCCGCCGAACGGATCTTGGGATTGCCGCGGTCTGCCGCTATAGGGCGACCCTTAGACGACTTGATCCAGGCTGATCCAGAGCTCGTCGCGTGGGTCCGTCAGGCTCTCGCCGGCGATCGGCGCACTCAAGAGGCCGATGTCTCTCTGGCGCGCGGTGGCGATCAGCGGGTCACCATTCGGGTCTGGGCTTCCGATCTCAAGGGAGATCGCGGACAGCCAGAGGGGCTGGTAGTTCTCTTACGAGATGTCACCGAGATGAGCCGACTCGAGCTCCAGCTGCGCCGGGCAGACAAGCTGGCCGCGCTGGGAACCCTCGCTGCCGGGGTAGCACACGAGGTCATGAATCCTCTCAATGCGTTGAACCTCAATCTCCATCTCCTCAGACAAGAACTCGCCGCCCCCCGGCGTGCCGGGGCCGAGGTCACGGGATACCTGGACATTCTGCGCGCAGAGATCCAGCGGATCCATCGGATCGTCGAAAACTTCCTTCGCTTCTCCAAACCTCCGGTCCCGGAGACGAAGCCGCTTGACCTCAACGCCACGATCGAGCGGGTCCTCAGCCTTGTCGCATTCGAAGCTGGTGATCGGGACCTCGCGATCGAGACCGAGCTTGATCCTGGTCTCGAGTCGATTTCGGCCGACGACGGACAACTGAGTCAAGTGTTCTTGAACGTGGCCATTAATGCGCTTCAAGCTATGCGGCCGGGGGGCACGCTGACCGTGCGAACTCGTGTCGACAAGAACGTCGTCGAGGTTTTGTTCAAGGATACGGGGGAAGGTATCGCCCCGGACCATCTCCCGCATCTTTTCGATCCTTACTTTTCGAGTCGCCCGGCGGGAGTAGGGTTAGGGCTGGCCATTGCCCACCGCATTGTAGAGGGCCACCACGGCACGATCGACGTAGACAGCACGCTCGGCAAGGGCACCATGGTGGTCGTGCGCCTGCCCCGGACGGGCCCTCTATCTCACGCGTGCGAGGACCACTGATGGCGGAGAGTATCCTGATTGTCGACGACGATATCAACGGGCGCACCGCCCTCGCGCGGATTCTTGAGAAGACCGGTTACGAAGTCGCGGTCGCAGAGAGCGGTGACCAAGCCTTGAATCTTTTCCATGAGACCTCGTTTGATCTCGTGGTGACCGATCTGAAGATGGTTGGGGCGAGCGGCATGGAGGTGCTCCGTGCGGTGAAACAATCACATCCGGACACAGAGGCTATCCTTCTCACCGCCTACGGGACGATCGAGAGCGCGGTTGAGGCAATGAAGTTCGATGCCTACGACTACCTCACGAAGCCCGTGGACCCAGACCGTCTCACCCATGTGGCGGCAAAGGCTCTCGAGCACCGGAGGCTTCGCACCGAGGTGCGCCAATTGCGCGAGCGCATCAATGTGCGCGAGGCCTTCCACCACATCGTCGGGAGAAGCCCTCAGATGCGGGACGTGTACGAACGGGTCCGCCAGGTCGCTCCGACTCTCGCCACGGTGCTGATCACGGGAGAGTCAGGTACCGGCAAGGAACTCGTGGCACGCGCCATTCACGCCGCAAGCCCGCGCCGGGAGCAGCCCTGCGTGACCGTGAACTGCGGTGCGCTACCCGAGAGTCTGCTGGAGTCGGAGCTGTTCGGCTACGAACGGGGTGCCTTTACCGGAGCGGTGGCCATGCGCCCTGGGAGAATTGAACAGGCCACCGGCGGCACGCTCTTCCTGGACGAAGTCGGCGAAATGAGTCCGAAGAGCCAAGTCGATTTCCTCCGCGTGCTCCAGGACCGAGAAGTGCGACGGCTGGGTGGAAGACACCCGATCATCGTCGACGTCCGATTCATCGCCGCTACCAACAAGAACCTCGAGGAAGCTGTCAAGGCAGGCGCATTTCGCGAAGATCTCTACTACCGCCTTGCCGTGATCCCCGTCTCTCTTCCCCCCCTCCGCGAACGGACAGAAGACATTTCGCTTATCGCGGCGGTTTTCCTACGCGAGTTCTGCACGAAGTACGGACGCGATGAGAAGTTCTTGGCACCGGCAACACTCCAGGCCCTGCATGAGTACGTCTGGCCGGGAAACGTCCGGGAGCTTCGAAACCTTGTCGAGCGGCTCGTCGTAACTGTGAACGAGCGGGTGATCCGGCCCGTCCACCTCCCGGCGACGATTCTCACCGGAAACCGGTCCGAGCGGAGTATCACTGTCCCTCTAGGAATTCCCCTGCGTGTGATGGAGGAGCAACTTATCAGAAAGACCTTGCTTCACATGACTTCTCACCGGGAGCGCGCCGCCAAGATCTTGGGGATCAGCGCTCGTGCGCTTCACTACAAGCTCCGGAAATATCAGATTGAGTAGGCCGGCCGTGGGCTCGGGCTCCAGGTTTCCGGTAAGCCCCGTCCCCTTCGCCCCTTCGAAGACTGCAAGCCTTGCAGGCACGAGCGGGAAGACCGTTCAGCGGAGAGATCACCTGAGCGCCGACCACCTCGAATCAGCTGGAAGAACGGGGCGATACACGAGGGCATACGAGCGGCACGAGCCTTGCGTTAGCGTTGTCCATGACTTGTATGCGCATCACAAGCCGGTCGCGGTGGAATAGGTGCGTTTGGTAGGGGTGGCGATTCATCCGGCGCCACATGGCGTATTTCTTGGGAGTTCTCGAGGAATCTAAGTGGGTCGGGGTCACTGTCCGGGTTAGGAGCGAGAGGTATGGGGTCAAGCGGACAGAACGTGTATGTGGTTACCTGCGGCACGTGCGGCCAGACGTGGCAGCGGGCGAGTGCCCGAACAGGCGAGGTCTCTGACTGTCTCTTCTGCGGGGTGCGCGGATGGATTCGCCTCGGTTCGATGGAGACCGAGGGGAAGGAGCCGCAGAGAATTGCGGTCTGGCTAGAACCGCCAATTCGCTGATCTTCTCATCGCCGGTGCGCGGGAGCGGTCACGCTCTCTAGTTGAACCTGGCCGGTGCGGTCGGTGCCGATCCCAGCCGGGCGGAGCTGATTCTTTGACTCTCGAGGCTGGGCATGTGTTATGCCTTCTGTGGCCCGGCAGCTGCCATGCGGAACGGCGTAGTCGAGCAATGGTCGCCCGCAGGCGCTGGGCGCCGTAAGA
>JAUSJX010000156.1 GCA_030647435.1 Candidatus Rokuibacteriota bacterium | reverse complement strand
GCTGCGGCTCCCCCGACTATCTGTGTGGTCGCCTCGCCTACGGCTGCGGCTCCCCCGACTATCTGTGTGGTCGCCTCGCCTACGGCTGCGGCTCCCCCGACTATCTGTGTGGTCGCCTCGCCTACGGCTGCGGCTCCCCCGACTATCTGTGTGGTCGCCTCGCCTGCGCCTGCGGCTCCCCCTTCCATCGGGTTCAGCAGCATGACCTCGACCCCGTCACGCAGCGGTGTGTCACGTCCCGCCAGCTCACCGTCGACGGCGATGGTCACTTCGGCGCCCTGCTCGATGCCGATGGCGGCCAGAAGGTCCGCGACCGCCGCGCCCTCGTGAATGGTATAGCGCTGCGGCCCGTCCTCGCCGCGCGGCATGAACCGGCGGAGATCGGCGAAGAATGTCACGGTGACAGTGATGGTGCGCGCGCTCACCTGTCGAACCATATCTCCGGCATACCGCCGCGATTATACAGGGCGTGGATCGGGGTCCGCCGCGTCTTTCGCGATCCACATCGGCTGCGGTATCCACAGCGCAGCCCTTGACAGGATTCCACCTCGGCCCTACCCTGATCCTCCATTTCGGTTCGGATGTCCAGCGCACCCATGATCTAAAGCCATAAGGGGAAAAGGACATGATCACGAGACCTGCCAGGATGCGAGCCCTGGGATTCATTCTCGCCGGTATCGTTGGCCTCGGGTGGTTTGGAGCCGCCGCGGCGGACGAGACCTGCCAGTCGCCCTTCCTTCCCAAGGTCACCGGACAGGAAGACTACATCTATGTCTGGACGCTCGGAATCAAGGGGCTCGGCGACGGCAACGACAGCATGGTGACGGTGGACGCCAATCCGAAGTCGGCCGGTTACGGCAAGATCATCCACCGCTCGCCGGTGCCGGGCCGGCACGAGGCCCATCACGCGGGGTTCACCGACGACCGCCGCTTCCTCTGGGCCGGCGGCCTCGATACCAGCCGGATCTTCGTCTTTGACGTCGGCACCGATCCCGCCAAGCCCAAGCTCGTGAAGACGATCTCGACGTTCGTGAAGGACACGGGCGGTATGGTCGGGCCGCACACCTTCTACGCCCTGCCGGGCCGCATGCTCATCTCCGCCCTGTCCAACGCCCAGGACGGCTCCGGGCGCACCGGCCTCGCCGAGTACAGCAACGACGGCAAGTTCATCCGCGCGATCTGGATGCCGAAGGAGGCGCCGTACGGGTACGACGTGCGGGTCAACGTCAACCTGAACCGCATGCTCACCTCCTCGTTCGCCGGGAAGAAGAACTACATGCGGCCCTTCGGCGAGCTGATCAAGGACGGCGAGGCGATGAAGAACTTCGGAGATTCCGTGATCGTCTGGGATTTCCACGCGCGCAAGCCGCTCCAGGTCCTCCGCGTGCCGGGCGCCCCGCTCGAGCTGCGCTGGGCGCTCCTGCCGAACCACAACTACGCGTTTACCGCGACGGCGCTGACGGGACAGCTCGTGCTGATCTACCAGCAGGAGGACGGCACGTGGGCGACCAAGAACATCGCCGAGATCGGCGCCAATATCCCGGTGGACATCAGCATCGCCCCCGATGACAGCAAGATCTACGTCAACTCCTTCGGCGACGGCACGCTCCGGGTATACGACGTGACGAATCCGTTCGAGGGCAAGCTGATCGAGCAGGTGAAGTTGGGCGAGACGGCCAACATGGTCTCTTCGTCGTGGGACGGCAAGCGGCTGTACGCCACCAACTCGCTCCTCTCCCAGTGGGACAAGCCCGGGGATTACTGGCTCAAGGCCTACGCCTGGGAAGGCGGGAAGCTGGTGCCGAAGTTCACCACTGACTTCAACGCCGTCGGGCGGGCCCACATCATGAACCTCAACAGCAAGGCGTTCGGCTCGCGGGCGGCGCGCCCCGCGCCCGGAGACCGGCGCCTGAGCGCCTATGCTGCGCCGCGCTGAGCTCGTGCTCGCGCTGCTCGTCGGCCTCGCGGTCGCTCCGGGTGCCGCGGCAGCCCACGAAGCACTGAGCCTGGAGGACGAGTTCGTCAAGGGGGTCTTCTCGCCCAATTTCGTTCCCCCGGCCGCCGGGAGCTACGAGCTTCCGGCGGTCAAGCGGGTCGCGGGCTTCCTATTGAAGGATTCGACCGGGCGCGCGGTGGACACCGAGCGGGTCACGGCGGGAAAGGTCGCCGTCGTGAGCTTCATCTACACCGCCTGTCCGGAGAGGCTCGGCTGCCCGCTGGCGAGCCTGGCGCTCCAGGATCTGCAGGGGAGGCTCAGGGACGAGGGTCTCCACCGCGACGTCGTGCTCCTCTCGATCAGCTTCGACCCCGGGCGCGATAGCCCGGCCCAGCTCGCCAAGTACGCGCGGGTCTACGGCGCCGATCCCGCCTTCTGGCGGTTCATGACCGCGCCCTCCACGCGCGTCCTCGAGGGCGTGCTCGAGAGCTACGGGCAGGATCGCGCGCCCGTGTACGACCCGCGCGGCAGGTTCACGGGCCGGTACAGTCATGTCCTCAAGGTGTTCCTGCTGGATCGGGACGGCTATATACGGAACATCTACAGCGCGGGCTTCCTGGTGCCGGACCTCGTCGTCAACGACATCAAGACCGTCCTGACCGACCGCGCGCGCGACTGAGGCGCGGCTGACCGTGCCCGCCGAGCCGGATCCCTTCGAGGCGCTCTACGCGCGCGGCGTGACGGACGGCCTGCCCGTCGTCGCGCCGACGGCCGCGCGCGTGGCCGCTGCCGTCGAAGCGAGCGGGCGGCAGGGCGACGAGCTGGTGGCGCTTGTGGCGCCGCGGCTCGGCCGCGCCACGGTCGAGAAGATCGCCATCAACGCCGTCATGGCGGGATGCCGGCCCGAGTACCTGCGGGTCGTGATCGCGGCCGTCGAGGCGATCTGCGACCCTGCCTTCGCGCTCGTCGGCGTCTCGGGCACGACCGACGCCGTGGCCCCGCTCCTCATCGTGAACGGTCCCGTCCGCGCGGCGCTCGACGTCAACTCGGGCGCGGGCGTCTTCGGCCCGGGCTGGCGCGCCAACGCGACCATCGGCCGCGCGGTGCGCCTGGTGTGGCAGAACATCGGCGGCGCGATTCCTGGTGAGATCAGCATGTCCACCTTCTCCCAGACGGGCCGGTACTCCTACTGCATCGGCGAGAACGAGGAGGCGAGCCCGTGGGAGCCGCTCCACGTCGAGCACAGCTTCGCCGCCGGCGACAGCACGGTGGCCGCTATCGCGGCCGAGGCGCCGCAGGTCGTGGCGAACACGCAGGGGCGAACGGCGCGCGAGATCCTGGCGACGATCGCCCGTAGCGGGATCGTGATCGCCAGCGAGACCCACGCCGGCCTCGGCGACACCGTGCTGGTGATCGGGCCCGAGCACGCGAGGACGATCGCGGCCGACGGCTGGTCGAAGGCGGACGCGCGCCAGTTCGTCTGGGAGCAGACGCTGGCGGACGTGGGCGGGCACGGCGTGACGAAGTTTCGCGAGCCGGCCAACGTGAAGATCGTCGTCGCCGGCGGCACGGCCGGGCGCTTCTCGGCCTGGATACCCGGCTGGCCCTTCCCGAACTCCCCGTCGAGCCTCGTCCTCAAGCGGATCTAGCTGTGCTTACTGTTCCTCATGGCATGCGGCGTGCTCCTCTTCTGCGCCTGAAGGAAGGGCGTCATGGAGGAGCGCATGAAAATCAGCGGGTTCGCTCCGGCAGTCACGGTTGGCGATGGTAAATTATCGGGCAGTAATCCGACCACCCGGGTAGATTGGGGCGCGATGGCAGGCCTTGACGAGATCCTTGGCGAGAGCGCCGCCATCCAGGCGCTGCGGGACAATGTCCGCCGCCTGCTGGCGCGCCCCCAATCCGGCCGCCGGATGCCGTCCATCCTGATCCAGGGCGAGACGGGGACGGGCAAGGGGCTGGTCGCCCGCCTCATCCATCGCCTGGGCCCGCGCGCCGGCGGTCCCTTCGTGGACGTCAACTGCGCCGCGATCCCCGACACCCTGCTCGAATCCGAGCTCTTCGGCTACGAGCGAGGGGCGTTCACCGACGCGCGGCGCGCGAAGGCCGGGCTCTTCCAGACCGCCCACCGCGGCACGATCTTCCTCGACGAGATCGGGCTGCTTCCAGCCGCGCTCCAGGCCAAGCTCCTCAAGGTGCTCGAAGAGCAGGTGGTGCGGCGGCTGGGGAGCACCACGAGCGAGCCGGTGGACATCTGGATCATCAGCGCGACGAACGCCGATCTGCGCGCCGCCGTCCACGAGCGCGCCTTCCGCGAGGACCTCTACCACCGCTTAGCAGTGCTGACGCTCACCCTGCCGCCGCTGCGCGAGCGCGGGCGCGACGTGCTGCTCCTGGCCGAGCGCTTCCTGGCCCGCGCCTGCGCCGACTATGGATTGCCGTCCAAGACGCTTTCGCCGGAGGCGCAGGCGCGGCTCCTCGAGCACGGCTGGCCGGGCAATGTCCGCGAGCTCGGCAACATGGCCGAGCGGGTGGCGCTTCTCGCCGAGGGCAACGTGGTGAGCGCGGACATCCTGGAATTGCCGTCGACGGTGGCCGCAGCGCAGCCGACGGCCCCCGCGCAGGTGGCGCCCCAGGGGTCGCTCCAGGACGCGATGCGCGGGCACCTGCTGGCCGCCCTGACCCAATGCGGCTGGAATATCTCGCGCACTGCGGCTCTCCTCGGGATCTCGCGCAACACGGTGCGCGCGCGCATCGAGAAGTACGGCCTCCGCACAGGGCCCGCACCCGCCGCCGCGGCCGCGGCCAAACCCGCCGCCGCTGCCCGCGCGGAACCGGCGCGCGTTGCCCCCAAACGGGCGGCGGCGCCCACGCGCATCCGATGGGCACGCCGGCGCATCACCATGCTGCGGGCGGAGCTCATCCCGCCCGCCGACAGCGACAGCCCTCCGAGCAGCACGCGCGAGATCGAGACCCTGATGGGCAAGATGCGCGAGTTCGGCGGGCACATCGACGAGCTGGGGCAGAACGCCATTTCCGCCGTCTTCGGCCTCGATCCGGCCGAGGACACGCCCCAGCGCGCGGCGCATGCGGCACTCACCATCGGCAAGGCGCTGGAGCGCCTGCACGTGGAAGAGGGCACGCCCTTCGGCGTCAAGATCGCCATACACACGATCCAATGCCTGGTGACCCCGCTGTACGGGCGCGTGGAGATCGACGCCGAGTCGAGACAACAGGCCTGGGTCACGCTCGCGGCCTTGTTAAAGGACGCCGCGCCGGGCGTCACCGTGGTGAGCGCGGCGGCGCGGGCGTTTCTCGATCGCCGGTTCAAGCTCGAGCGCGTCGGCCGCGGCGCGGACGCGGCGGAGCCGGCGTATCTCCTGGCGGGGCACGAGCAGCTCGGCCTTGGCCACGCCGGGCAGATGGTCGCGTTCGTCGGACGGAGCCGGGAGCTGGACGTGCTCCAGGGCCGGCTCGCGTCGGCGGTGGCCGGCCAGGGGCAGCTCGTCGGCATCGTCGGTGACGCCGGGATCGGCAAATCGCGGCTGCTCTTCGAGTTCCGCCGGCGCGTCGCCGCCCAGGGTCTGGGCTACATCGAAGGACGTTGTGTCTCCTACGGCAGCGCCATCCCGTACTTGCCCTTCCTCGACCTCATCCGGAAGGGCTTCGGGCTCACCGAGGCGGATGGGCCCGAGCCGACGACCGAGAAGATCCGGTCGGGGCTCGAGGCGCTCCGCCTGCCCTTCGGGGAATCGCTGCCATACCTGCTGAATCTGCTGGGCTTCAAGGACGAGACGCGGGCGTTGGAGCGCCTGAGCCCCGAAGCGGTGAAGGCGAACACGTTCGAGACGCTCAGGCGGGTCACCCTGCGCGCCAACCAAGCGCGCCCTCTGATCATTGCCCTGGAAGACCTGCACTGGATCGACCGGACGTCGGAGGAGCTGTTCGCCTCCCTGACCGAGGGCCTGTCGGGAACCCCGCTCCTCCTCGTTACAACCTATCGGTCGGGGTATCGGCCGCCGTGGATCGAGAAGTCGTACGCGACCCAGATCGCGCTGCCGCCGCTGTCCCCTGAGGACAGCCTGCGCCTCGCGCAGTCAATCCGCCCGGCGCAGCAGCTGCCGGAGCCGCTGGCCCGGGTCATCCTGAGCCGGGCCGAAGGCAATCCCTTCTTCCTCGAGGAGCTGACCCGCGCGGTCACGGACGGCGGCGACCTTCACGCCGACATCGCCGTCCCTGACACCGTGCAGGGCGTGCTGATGGCGCGCATCGAGCGGCTGCCCGAGGAGCAGAAGCGCCTGCTCCAGACGGCTTCGGTGCTTGGGCGGGCCGCGTCATCGAAAGCGCTCGCGGCCATGTGGGGAGACGCGGAGCAGCTGGCCGCTTCCCTGCGCGAGCTCGAGCGGCTCGAGTTTCTGTACGAGCGGCGCGCAGGCGAGGAAACGGCGTACGTCTTCAAGCACGCGCTGATACAGGAGATGGCCTACGAGAGCCTCCTCGGGCCGCAGCGCCGGGAGCTCCACGCCGCGGCCGGGCGCGCCCTCGAGCAGCTCCACGCGGCCCGGCTCGAAGACGTCTATGACCGCCTCGCGTACCATTTCGCGCGAACCGGCGAGACTGCGAAGGCCGTCGACTATCTCACGCGCTTCGCCGACAAGGCGGCGTCCCGCCACGCCCACGTGGAGGCGATCGCGGCGCTCGAGGAAGCTCTCGCGCGGGTTCCCGGGCTGCCGCGCGAGGCGCAGGATCGGCTCACCCTGGGGCTCGTCCTGCGGCTGGCAAACTCCCTGGTCTTCCTCGGCCGCTTCCGGGAGATCCTCGATCTCCTCGTGGCCCACGAGGAGCGGCTCAATCGCGTGGCGGACCCTCGCCTCACGGGGCTCTTTCACTTCCAGGCCGGACTCGTGTGGAGCTTCGTGGGCGACAACGAGCGCTCGGAGCTGCACGCCCGGAAGGCGCTCGAGGCGTCCCGGGAAGCGGGGGACGAATCCACCATGGGCAAGGCCCGGTACGTGCTGGCCCAGAATGGGATCTGGTGGGGCCGGCCGCACGAGGTCACCACGCACGCATCCGAGGCCATCGTCCTGCTCGAGCGCACCATCGAGCCCTACTGGCTGGGGATGACCCACTTCATCCTGGGGATCAACTACGCGTTTGTCGGGCAGTTCGTCGCGGCCCTGGCCGAGGAGGCGAAGGTCGACGCCATCGGTTCGGCGATCGGGAGCAAGCGGCTGCAGAGCTATGCGGCCTGGGCGAGCGGTGGCATGCGCGCGTTCATGGGCGACGCCGAGCTCGGGATCGAAGGCTGCCGCCGGAGCCTCGAGCGCTCACCTGATCCCTTCAACACGGCCGATGCGCTCTGCTTCCTGGGCTATGCGTATCTCGAGAACGGCCAGCCCGCTCAAGCCATCGGGCATCTGGAGCAGGCGCTCGACATGTTCGTGCAGTTCCGCCACCGGCACTTCCAGAGCCTGGTCACCGCCTATCTCTCCGAAGCCCTGTTCCTGATGGGCGACCTCGCCCGGGCGCGCCAGGTGGCGTCGGAGGGTCTCGAGCTCGCCAAGGAGGGTAAGTTCCACTACGCCAGCGCCCTGACCCGCCGGCTGCTCGCCCGCCTCGCACAGGCCGAGGGAGCGCCGGCGGACGCGCTCCG
This sequence comes from Candidatus Rokuibacteriota bacterium, assembly GCA_030647435.1. Taxonomy (NCBI): domain Bacteria; phylum Candidatus Rokuibacteriota; species Candidatus Rokuibacteriota bacterium. The sequence continues at coordinate 23,658 of JAUSJX010000156.1, read as the reverse complement.
GCTCCTGACCGAGGCGCGGGAGCTGTTCGTGTCGGGAGACATGGAGCACGAGGTCGCCCGCACCGAGCTGGCGCTGGGCGAGCTGGCGCACGCCCGGGGCGACGGCGACGCGCTCCGGGCGCACCTCGCCCAGGCCTTAGCACTCTTCACGCGCCTTGGAGTCCCGCGGTACGTGGAGCGCACCCGGCGCCTGGCCGCGGGCTGGGGCGCGCCCCTGCCGTCGTGACGACGACGAGAAAAGGGTGAGGCAAATGACTGCCAGCGCCGCATGTCCAATCAACTCGAGGTTTGCCAGGGTAGGCATTCTGTCTCTGCTGCTGATTGCCCTCGCCCACATCGGCGCAGAGGATGCGGCCTGGTACGCGACGCGCGCCGGGTGGACACCCGTCCACACGCTGACCTACTATCGCGTGATTTTCACCATCTGGGCCACCGCGATCCTTCTCACGCCCGCGCTGTGTTTCTTCATCCTCTTCAAGCCCGGGGCGGTTGAAAGTCATTGGCGGGCGTTCTGGACATTCTCCTACGTCGCCTTCTTGTCACACCTCTACTGGACGGTCATCGCGACCTTCCACGGAAACTTCCGTGAGATCTTTCACAGTCAATCCTGGCTCATCCCGAAGCCGAACCCGGAGCGAATCGTAGACCAACCGTGGCCCGACCTTGTCTTGACCCTGTGGTGGGGTCTCGACATCGCGCTGCTGTGGCTCGTACGAGGAGACATCAGATGGATCCGCCTGCAGAGAGGGGCGGTGCACCTGGTGGCGTTCACGATGTTCGTCGGCGCGCTGATGGCGCCGAAGGCCAGTCGCGTCGCGCATATCCTGGGAATGGTCATGGCCACCACGGTCGTCTCGACCTACATGGCCCGCCTCGTATTCAGGCAGCCCGATCCGAAGTCGCTCGGCGTGTTCCTGTACGTGACGCTCTATCGGATCGTCAACCGCCTTGTCATCTGGCGCAGGCTGGTCTGGCACAGGATGCCGCTCCTGCTGGCCATCGGCAACCTGGATGCGCTTCGCGAGGTCCTGCGGGCGAAGAACCTCCACAATACGTCGGACATTCCTGTGTCGCGGCCCGAGGGACTGCGGCCGGACACGCCGTACAACCCGGCGTACCTGTACTCGAGAGAGCCCGACGGGATGTACAACGACCTGGCGAAGGCGGGGATGGGGAGCGCCAGCCTGAATCCCCGGAACCCGTCGGACACGTCCGACTTCATGCAGAGCAGCCCCGGAGCCCGCTTCGGCCGGAACATTCCGCTGAGCGAGGTGGATCCCAGGCGTGCCCCGCCTCTGCTGGAGCCCAATCCGTGGGAGGTAAGCAACGCGCTTCTCTCCAGACCGCCCGGCCGCTTCGTGCCGGCGACGAGCCTGAACCTTCTTGCGGCGGCATGGATCCAGTTCCAGGTTCACGACTGGTTCAATCACGGCACTCCCATCAAGGGGAACGAGATCGAGGTTCCGACCAGGCCGGGAGACCCGCGCGGGTGCCCGATGCGGATACGCCGCACCCGGCCCGATCCCACGCGCGTGGAGAACGACGGCAACGGCCCTACGACGTTCGTGAATGCCGAGTCGCACTGGTGGGACGGGTCGCAGATCTACGGCAGCAGCGACGAGGCCGTCGCCCGCTGCCGGGCGGGCAAGGACGGCAAGCTCGATCTGGGTCCTGACGGGCTTCTCGTGATGGAGCAGAACGGATTGGAGAAGACGGGGCTGTCGGCCAACTGGTGGCTCGGACTCAGCCTGATGCACAACCTGTTCGCGAAGGAGCACAACGCGATCTGCGATCATCTCAAGCTGGAGTATCCCGGCTGGGACGACGACCAGCTCTATCGGACCGCCCGCCTGGTCAACGTGGCGCTGATGGCGAAGATCCACACGGTGGAGTGGACGCCGGCCATCCTCGGCCACCCGGCGCTGCAGGTCGGGATGAAGGGAAACTGGTGGGGCTTCGCGTCGGAGAGGATCAAGAAGGCCTTTCGTCGCATCAGCGAGAGCGAGCTGGTCAGCGGCATCCCCGGGTCGGTGACCGACCACCACGGCGCGGACTACTGCCTGACGGAAGAGTTCGTCTCGGTCTACCGCATGCATGCCCTCATGCCCGACAGCGTGGACGTGCATGCCGTCGCAAACGGGGAAAAACTGAAGACGTTCATTCTGGGCTCTGAGACGGATCGCGACCCTCTGGACGTGGTCGGCCCATTCGCCCGGACCCGGGCGCTGGCAGGCGGCGCCGGGATGGCGGATCTCTTCTACTCCTTCGGCATCGCCAACCCGGGCGCCCTGGTTCTCCACAACTACCCGGAGTGGATGCGCCGCCTCCAGAGGCGGAACAACGACGGCTCGCCCGATGAGGTCATCGACCTCGCCGCGATCGACATACTCAGAGATCGCGAGAGAGGCGTGCCTCGCTACAACCGCTTCCGGGAGCTCTTCCACATGCGCCGCGTCAAGTCCTTCGAGGAGCTGACGAGCAATCCCGAGTGGGCGAAGGAGATCAAGAAGGCCTATGGAGACGTAGACAACGTGGACCTGATGGTCGGCATGTACGCCGAGACGCCGCCGCTCGGATTTGGCATCAGCGACACGGCGTTTCGGGTGTTCATCCTGATGGCCTCGCGACGGTTGAAGAGCGACCGGTTCTTCACGACGGACTATACGCCGGAGATCTACAGTCGGGCCGGGCTGGACTGGGTCGAGAACAACGGCATGCGGACCGTGCTGTTGCGGCACTATCCGGTTCTGGCGGCGGCGCTTTATCACGTCCAGAATCCGTTTTCCCCTTGGAGACGCGTGGAAAAAATACCTGAAGTCGTAGCTGCCTGACCGGCGCGGCGCTAGGTCTCCGCGCGCCGTCTCCAGGCCGGCGCGCCCCGAAGCGTCCACCAGCCGAGCAGGAGTGCGACTCCCAGGAGCCCGGCCGTGCCGTTCACGAGCAGCGCCCGGCCCACGCCCCAGTGCTCGGAGATGCTGCCCACGATGAAGGCGCCGAACGGGAAGGCGCCGCCCCACACGAGGGTGTAGAGGCTCATCACCCGGCCGCGGAGCTCGTCGGGCGCGGCGAGCTGCATGGCGGTGTTGCAGCTCGCCACCAGCACGAGCCCGAACAGGCCCGTGAAGAAGAGCAGCGCCGCGGCGAGCCTGAAGCCGCGCGCGGCTGAGAGCGCGATGAGCGCGCCGCATGCGAGCGCCGCCGCCCCGAACAGCACGGCTACCGGTGGACGGCGCGCCCCCAATGCGCCGACGGTGAGGGCGCCTGTGACCGCGCCCACTCCCAGGCAGGCCATGAGGAGTCCGAAGCCCTCGGCGCCCAGGTGCAGCACCGTGCGGACCACCAGCGGCACGTAGACCGTGAAGTTGAAGACGCAGATGCTGACGATGAAGAGGAGTCCCAACGTCAGCCGGATCTCAGGCGTGCGGAAGGCATACCGGAGCCCGGCGCGGACGTCGTCCAGGACGCCTCCGCCGGACCGCTCCCGCGGCGCTCCCTGGGTGCGCAGCCCGAGCAGCATGATCACCGCCACGGCGAAGCCGAGCCCGTTGATGAGGAAGGCCGGGGTGACGCCGAATTGCGCGATCAGGAGCCCGCCGAGCCCGGGCCCGACGATCCGCGCGGCGTTGAACGAAGCCGAGTTGAGCGCGACGGCGCTCGCGACATCGGCGCGCCCGACGATCTCGGCCACGAGCGACTGCCGGGCGGGCTGGTCGAGCACGTTGACGAGCCCCGAGCAGAACGCCAGCACGGCGACGTGCCAGTACTCGACGTGACCCGATGCCACGAGCGCCCCGAGCCCGAGGGCCTGGCAGCCCAGGGCCGTCTGTGTGCCGATGAGCAGCCGCCGCTTGCGCACGCGGTCCGCGAGCGCGCCCGACGCAATGGAGAAGAGCAGGATCGGCGCGAACTGGAGCGAGCCGATCAGTCCGAGCTTGAACGGCGAGGGCGTGAGCTGGAGGACCAGCCACAACTGGGCAACCGTCTGCATCCACGTGCCCGTCTGCGCCACGAGCTGGGCCCAGAAGAAGCGGCGAAAGTCGGCGTGGTGGAACGCGCGGAGCCCGATGGGGAGCGTCATGGCCGGCGCCTAGCATAGCGTGGGTCCCGCGCAGCGGGGCCCACGATCGCGCCCGACTACCCGGGAACTACTACCGGGGGGCGAGAGCGAACGCTTCGGCGAACCTGCGGTACGCCTCCATGTGGTCGCCGTATTTCCGGTGGCCGGCGGTGTGCTTGGCGGAGGCGAGCAGCAGGCGGTCGCGGTCCCGCGCCGTCGTGTGCGCGTAATCCTCGAGCAGGCAGGAGCCAAGCTCCTGGTTGTGGGGATCGTTGCCCGTCTTGGCGGCGCCCGTGGCGAGGGTGTCGATGAGCGCCGCGCGGTCGAAGGCGGCGTGGAGGTAGGCGGCGGTCCAGTTGACGGCCTCGTACGGCCGGAGCCCCGTGAGGGCGTCGTCGAGTCGCTCGAGCAGCTGGTGCTGGGGCATCGTCTCGGCGCCGCGGGGCATCTCGATCTTGACCGGGCCGTTCTCAGGCGTATGGCGCTGCCAATGGGCGGCGCGGCAGACGAAGGCGGCCGCGACGAACAGCAGCTTGAGCCGGTGCGGATGCTCGAAGTTGTCGAAGAACCAGCGCACGGTGTTGCTGTACTCGTAGCTGTGCTGGGACATGGAGTAGTTGTTCGGATTCCCCGTCTCGAGAATGAGCTGCGCCGAGGCGAGCTGGATCGTGTCGATGATCTGGCGCAGCCCGGCGCCCGCCTTCAACAGTGCAACGATGAGATCGATGTACGCGGGCTCCTCGCCGCTCAGCAGCGCCTCCACGAGGGCGAGGGACTCGACCGCGGTCAAGGCGTTGTCGTTGCCGAGGAGCTCGCGATCCCGGCCGTCCAGGAAGTTCTGCACGACGAGGCAGCCCATCTCGTAGGTCGAATACCAGCGGGGGCCGACCGCGATGTCCGGCACGCCCGCATAGAGAATGCTCCGCGCGTTCTCCCAGCCGACCGCCCGGGCGAGCTGGACCGTGGCGCGGGCGCGGTACGACTTGTGGCCCGTCGTGTACGAGCGGTTGTGCAGCACCCTGTCCTGCACGTCGATGAGCCCGGCGAACACCAGCTGGGCCAAGAGCTGGCCGCGCAGAGCGCCGTCGCCCTTTGCCTCCTCCCACAGGCCGAGAAAGACGCGATACGCGTTCACCACCTCGCCGCGCTGGACGAGCGTCAGCCAGGCGTTGAGCTTCTCCGGGAAGGCGCCGTCGATGGTGAGCGGCTCCTGCTCGGCCCAGTGCCTCTCGGGCAGGGGCGGCTTGCCCTCGAACTTCAGCTCGTAGAGCCGGACGTAGTGGCCGGGCATCTTGCCGAGGAGCTGGTTCCAGGGATCCAGTCCCGTCGGGATGTACCAGATGGTCTGAGCCAGCGGCAGGTAGGCCAGCTCGGGCCGGAGGAGCGCCATCAGGTCCGTGCTCGCCCGCGAGCTGAGGAGGCAGTGGTCGTTGTTCACGAAGCGGGGGACGCCGCCGTCGAGGCGCTGGTGGTACGGCACATGCGTGTACGGCGCGTGGATCCGGACGATCTCGCCCAAGAGCTCTGGCAGGGGACGCCCCGCGCGGACCAGGTCGTAGAAGATGTCGCTGGCGCCGACCTGGTCGCGCTCGAGGATCTTCTCTTCGAGCCGGGCATAGGAGTCGGTCATTTCTGGGCGGACGGTGCGACCGGTGGCAATAGCCATACGGAGTCTCCCTTGGACACGCGGCGACTGCTGGGCCTCGGTGGCGAGACTGTGTCACGCGGCCCGGCGGGTGTCAAATTGGAGTAGGCTTCGGTTGGGCCCGGCTCCGCGCGCCGGGCGAGGAAAAGGGACTCCCGTGCCGGTCCACGCGACATCCAGATCTCGAGCCATCGGCGGAGGCGCGGCCCCGGTATCGGCGCAATCTTCGATCGCGTTATGAGGCCACGACCCTTGCCCCTAGAGCGAAGCAGGCGCCGCGACGGACACCTCTACGGTGGTACCCAACCCACGGATATCAGCATGACCAACCGTCGCTGTTACAGGCTCCGCCTCTTCCGATGGCTCGAGCACCTTCCATGAAGGCACCAAGACGAACGGCACCCGCGATCCGAGGGTCATCGTGACTCTTGACAGTGGAAGTCATATTAACGGCGCGGTCAGCGGCCGGAGGGTGAGCAACGCGAGCGCCCGGTCCGCTGAACCGCAGGGTTACCCACCTTCCCAAATCCGTTCATGTCTGCCATCACTCGATGACGTAATCTGCACGGAGCAGGAGCGAGGGTGGAATGGTGAGCCCGAGCGCCTTTGCCGTCCGGACATTGACTACCAGCTCGAACTGCGTCGGTTCCTGGATCGGGAGATCGCCTGGCTTCGCACCCTGCAGGATCCTGTGCACGTAGGTGGCGGCACGACGATACAGATCTGAGATACTCGGCCCGTACGCGATGAGGGCGCCCGCCTCCACGAATTCCCGCCAGTTGAAGATCGCCGGTATCTGATGTTTCGAGACGAAGTCGAGAATGAGCGTGCGCTGACTGAACGTGAGCGGTTCCCCGAGCGTGATCATGGCCTGGGGCCGTCCGCTCTTGATCACCGCGAACGCTTTCGCGAAATCCTCGGGGCCGCGCACCTCCACGGAGTGAAGTTGCAGACCCATCTTCCGCGCGGGCGCGTCCATCTGCTGCCATTCCACCACCTTGTCGGGAACAGACGGATTCCAGAGAACTGCAACCCGAGTGAGGCGAGGAACGACTTCCGTGAGAAGCTGGAGTCGCTTCCCGGCGAGATCCGACCCCAACGCGGTGAGGCCGGTGATGTTCCCGCCTGGGCGCGCCAAGCTCGCCGCGACGCCCGACCTTACCGGGTCACCGCCGACGGCGAAGACGATCGGAATGGTCGTAGTCACTTGCCTGGCCGCCTGCACGCCCTGCGGATTCGGAGCGAAGATGATGTCGACGTTGAGCCGAACTAGCTCGCTGGCGAATTCCGGAAACCGGCGAGGGTCACCCGAACGGTACTCGATGAGGATGTTTTTCCCCTCGGTGTAGCCGAGTTCGCTCAGCCCCTGCAGAAAGGCTTTATGCTGCACATCCGTCGGTGGCGGGGTGCGCAGAACGCCGATCTTCGGCAGACTCTTTGCCGGCTGCGCGTTGGCACCCGGCGGTGCGAAAAGAACGCCGAGCGTGATGGCGATAGTGAATACGAACCTTGCCTGGACCATCTTGTTTCCTTTCGCGCGAACACCTCGGGCGGCGATCTCTGTGTTACTCCCACCTACTATTGAGCGGGGCGGTGGCAATGGTCAGGTTCAGCCGCGTTGCGGAGCGCAGCGGAGCAACGTCGGCTGGAACCTGTTGTTGGGCGGCGCACTTGCTAAATGAGACCTACTTTGCTCAGCGGGTTCTCGAAATGTTCCAGCTTCTCCCAGTTATCACAAATGATATTGCGCATTCGCGTTCGGCTTACTATCTCTAGCTCAATTTCATCAGGGTCTTTGAGATAGACCGCATAGTAATCGGCTCCATATTCTGGATAGAAGCGAGGCTCACTGACTTCTATGCCTAGCTTTCGGAGACCTTGAGCAGCCTTATCTATAGCCTTCATATCTGCGACCTGAAAGCACAAATGATGTAAACCTGGCACAAGCGGGTCGTGTGCTGCCGCATCCGATTTTGCTGGCCGCAAAGTGTATTGTAGAGCACGATTGAAGTAATGGACATGGGGTTGTCCGCCAACAGGGTCCGTGCCCTTGCGAAACCCTAACAGCTTCATCACGCCATCGTAGAAAGCGGTAGACCGCGCCAAGTCCGAGACGGCAATATAAATGTGGTCAATACCTAGAACTTCAAGTGTCATCAGCATGCCTATTCATATGCGTCGGAGTGTAAGCCGCCCAACGCTGGCGGTCAGCGGCCGGAGGGCGAGCAACGCGAGCCCCCGGTCCGCTGGACTGCCGGGTTAGACCGGATCGACTTCCCAACCGAACTCTTGGAACCATACCCCGTTCCTGAAGTTTTCAATGCCTGTGCGCACGTAGGGAATCGTGTCCTCCGGAAGGCTCGCCAGCTTGGCCCACACGAGCTCCGAGCATTTCCCGGGCTCGCGGTTGCACGGTTCTTCGCCCTCACCTTCGAGCCGATATGCCAGAAAGAAGTCGACACGTTCCTCCCGGGACTTGCGATGCATCACGCCCACTACGCGGAGCCGTTCGGGAGACAGCGTCAGGCCTACTTCCTCGCGGGTCTCCCGAAGCGCCGCTTGAGTGACAGGCTCGCCAGGTTCGATATGACCAGCTACAACGCTCAGCTTGCCGTCCTCGAAGCCGGTATCACAGCGGCGCAGCAGAAGAACCTCCTCTTCTCGAAGGAGGAAGACGTGGACAGCGACTGGGAATCTCGGATGGGGCATACTCGCCTCGGTCTGGTCGGTCTAACGCCACGTTGAGCGGCCGCGGCGAGCGAAGGCGAGCCAGCGGTCCGCTCGAATGTGAAGTTCGGCGCCCTGCCGACGGCGCGGTTGCCAGCTATCGCTCGCCGGCACCGAAGAAGGCATCCGCTTCCATCTCTAGACATCCGTCCACGAAGAACGGTTCCATGCGCTTGCGCACAGTATCTCGGACTGTCCGCCGAACCGGAACCGGGAGTCTCATGTACAGTTGCCCGTGGCGTCCGCCTCCCGCGTCAAACGGCTGCCAGTATTCGTCAAACGACGTGAACCGATGGACGCGAGTTTCCCGCGTCACACGAACGGCTTTCAGGCCCGCTCCCGAGAGTAATCGCTCGAGGATTTCCACATCGGCCAATGCGGAGGGTTGATAAAGCACGTCACGCTGGTCAGGGAGCTGGCGACTGAGTTCGTCCATTAGGATTCCGAAAAGAGGTACGCGGTCGGGAGTGGCCCAGACGCAGACCGCGAGATGGCCGTGCGAGCGAAGAACGCGCGTCCACTCTTGGAGCGCTCTGACAGCGTCGGGCAGAAACATGAGGCCGAGCTGGCACACCACCGCGTCGAAACTCTCGTCTTTGAAAGCTAGCGCCTGCGCATCCATCTGCAGGAACGCTATCGGCCGCTCGGCCATTTTCGCCGCGGCCACGCTGAGCATCGGCCGCGACACGTCAATCCCAACGACCGTTCCGCCTGCACCGACGCGAGATGCGGCGAGAATTGCGGCTTCCCCGGTGCCCGTCGCTACGTCAAGAACCCGGTGACCAACAGCGATGCCGGCCTGAGCGAGCAAAGTTGGGATGTACAGCCGGGACCATCGTCCTGACAGCAAATCGTAGGAGGCCGCGCCGGCATCGTATGAGATCATGCGGATGCTCTCCAACGTCGTTGGTTGAGCGCTGCTCCAACCGTGGTCATGTCCGCCGAACGCCAGCGCTCAGCGGCCGGAGGCCGAGCAACGCGAGCCCCCGGTCCGTTGGAGCGCGAAGTTAGGTTGAGCCCATGATAGTTTCGCAATGGCTCTCGACCCACTCCAGTTGCCCTGGCGCGTCTGGCACAATCATGCCCCGTGCCGCGGAGATTCGCGCAAAGGCCTCACGTACGGTGAAACCTGCGTGTAACAAGACACTCGCCGCCATCATCCCAGATCGTCCGATGCCGGCACGGCAGTGGAAGACCAATCCGGAGCCCTGGGTGATCCGCGTGTGCGCCCATTTACTGAACTCTGACACGGCCTGCGCATCGCATGGGAGCCCGCGATCTTTGATCGGAAAGCTGAGGAACTCAAGGCCTGCCGTTTCGCAGGCCGCTTTTTCATCAGCGAGGCCAAGCTCACGGACTTCGGATTCCTCCAAGAGTGAGACAACAACGCGAACATCCAGCTGGGCTAACGCCCCAAACACTTCGTGGAGCGGCGCATCGACGCCAGGCCTCGCCATGACCCCCAGATAGCCCTTGCCGAGTTCTGCGACTCGAAAGACTTCCGGCATACGAAGTTTCACAACCTAACGCTCAGTATCTTGAACTGCGATATCTGACTGCGTAGTTCTGTATAGCACGACGAACGAGCCCGGCCGAGCTCCGTCGGCACCCGCGTTTCCGCGAACTTGCAGGGCACGCCTTCGTTCCCGTGCCGTGATACACCGCGAGGCGCTGCTAGATATCACCTGGGCCTCCGCGGCCAGCCCGATGTGTTTCCCGGCCGCTGAGGTCATGACAGGAACATCCGGTCGGCGGGGCTGCGGACCCCGGCCGGTCCTCGGTTGAGAACGTGGGTGTAGATCATCGTGGTGCTGACGTCTGAGTGGCCGAGCAGTTCCTGCACTGTGCGGATGTCGTGGCTCTCTTCCAGCAGGTGGGTGGCAAACGAATGACGGAAGGTGTGGCATGTGGCCTGCTTGGCAATCCCGGCGCCGCGGGCGGCATCCTTCACGGCCCGCTGGAGAACGGATTCATGGGGGTGGTGACGGCGGCGCTGGGCGGTGAGACGCTCCACGTAGAAGCGCGTGGCTGGGAAAACCCATTGCCACCCCCACTCCCGGCCGGCGTTCGGGTACTTGCGCGTCAGGGCGTTGGGCAGCTCGACCCAGCCGGCGCCGTGGCGGAGGTCGGCTTGGTGTTGCTCGCGCGCGCGCTCGAGGTGGGCGATCAGCGCGGCCTTGACCGCCGCCGGCAGCATCGTCACTCGATCCTTGCGCCCCTTGCCGTCGCGGATGACGATCTGGTTCGTCGCGAAGTCGATGTCCTTCACGCGCAGGTGACAGCATTCCAGCAAGCGAAGTCCCGCACCGTACAGTAGGAGGGCCATGAGGCGTGACACGCCGTCGAGCCGCTGGAGGACGGCGCGCACCTCGTCACGCGTCAGGACGACGGGCAGATGCTGGGGCCGCTTGGCCCGGACGACGTCGTCGAGCCATGGGAGCTCGACGCCGAGCACCTCGCGATAGAGGAAGAGCAAGGCGCTCAAGGCCTGGTTCTGGGTGGAGACCGCGACGTTGTCGTGAACGGCGAGAGAGGTCAGGAACGCGGTGACCTCGGGGGCGCCCATCTCAGCCGGGTGGCGCTTGCCGTGGAAGAAGATGTACCGCTTGATCCAATGGACGTACGCCTTCTCGGTGCGACGGCTGTAGTGTCTGGCGCGGATGGCCTCGCGGACCTGGTCGAGAAGTCGCGGCTTCGGGGCGCCGGCCGGACCGGTTTCACGGACGGCGAGCGGCGCCGTGAAGGCACCTGCGGACAGGATGGGATAGGAGATCTGATTGTTCGACCGAATGGCGATAGCCATGCTGGCAACGCTCCCTTGTGTTCGTGCGCCCCGAACATAGCCGAGTGGGTCGGAGTCCGCAAGGCGTATCCGACGGGTGACGCGCTACTCCAGGTCCAGCGGGTTGCGGGCGAACATCTCCTCCGGTTTGACACAGACCTCCGTGGTCACCCCGCAGACCACGAGCTGCCTGATGCCGCGGTTCCTCAGGATGCCGTCGAGGTCGGTCGCGAAGAAGGCGCCCTTGCCGGGTTTGTCCACGACCGGCTCGCCCGGCTCGGGATAGAGCTCCTTGACGATGTCGTGGCCTTCCTCGCCGCGCACGAGGATGCGCCCCATCGGCCCGGGATCGCCGATGCCGGCCGTGAGACGGCCGCGCGCTTTCTTGGCGGGCGGGCAGTCGCTCAGGTCGGGCCGGTGGCCTTCGCGCGTGTGGATGACCATGAGCCCGCGGGCGCGGGCGGCCTTGAGGACGCGCTCGGCCGGCGGCACCGCGCGCCGGAGGAGGGACACGTCGTTGCCCAGCGCCTCGCCGAAGCCGCCCGGGTCCACGAAGTCGCGCTGGAAGTCGATCATGACGAGCGCGGTCGTCTTGGGATCGAACTCGAACTCATAGGGTTCCGCGTTGACGGCTGCCATGGCAATATCCCTCCCGGAGGCTTGGGGTCGCCTCACTGCGTGACGGTGTCCCCGTCGGCAGCGGCAGGATAGACTAGGACCATTCGCGCGGCAAGCGCACTGGCACCGGAGCCACCAGACAAGGAGGCAGGCCGTGGATCTTCTCACTCGACGTCATGTCCTGATCGGAAGCGGCCTCGCTCTTGGCGTTCTCGCGCGCGGGCGACTGGCAGGTGCGCAGGCCGCGCCGGCCACGGCCGGTCCGGCCGACCCGAAGCTGATCGAAGACCTCGTGGCGGCCAACCGCATCCTGGTGGACCAGGGCGTGGTGGACGGCTACGGCCACGTGAGCGTGCGGCACGACAGGGCGGCCGACCGCTACCTGATGTCGCGCTCGATCGCGCCCGAGCTCGTCACCGCGACGGACATCATGGAGTACGATCTCGACAGCGTGCCCGTGGACCCGCGCGGCCGGGCGACGTACCTCGAGCGCTTCATCCACGGCGAGATCTACCGCGTGCGCCCCGACGTGCGCGCCATCGTCCACAACCACTCGCCGTCGGTCATTCCCTTCGGCGTGACGGGCGCCCAGTTGCGCCCGCTCTATCACATGAGTGCGTTCCTGTGGCCCGGCGTGCCGGTCTTCGAGATCCGGAGCGCGGGCGGCCCCGGGACCGACATGCTGATCCGGAACCCCGCGCTGGGGCAGGCCCTCGCGCGCACGCTCGGCGCGGGGCCCGTCGCCCTCATGCGCGGTCACGGCGCAGTCGTCGTCGCCGGCAACCTGCCCGAGGCGGTTTTCCGAAGCGTCTACACGGAGGTCAACGCGCGGCTCCAGGCGCTGGCGATGGCGCTGGGCGGCCCCGTCACTTACCTCGACCCCGAGGAGGCCAAAAAGGCGCAGGCTTCCCTCGCCGGAACGATTCCCCGGCCGTGGGAGCTCTGGAAGCGCAAAGCCCTCGCCGCCGGCGCCAAATAACCGATCGCGCCGGGGCGGCCCGCGCTACTTCAGGCGGTAGACCACCAGCCGGTTGTTTCCCGACTCCGGCGCCCACACTTCACCCGGGCGGCCGAGGATCTGGCGCACGTTGGCGCCGCTCTTGTCGCTCGGGAAGACCTCGAACTTCTCCGTTGCGGGATCGAAGCGGACCATGGCGTTGGCGCCCCAGTCGCTCAGCCACACCATGTCCCGGTCGTCCACGTAGACGGCGTAGGCGCGAGGCTTGTCGCCGGGAAGCCTCCAGGTCTTCCAGGCGCCGGTGCGCGGGTCGTACCGGCTCACGTTGCCGCTGTTCCACTCGCTGACCCAGATGAGCCCCTTCGAGTCGGACCACACGCGCCGCGCGCCCTGGTTCTTCGTCGGCGGCTCGAGGACAGTGGCGGCCCCCGTCTCGGGATCGAGGCGCGCGATGTGGCTGCCCGCGAGCGAGGCGTAGTACACCACGCCATCGGGCGTCGCCGCGATGCCGTAGGGCCCGCGGCCCTGCGGCGCGTCCCAGACCTGCATGGCGCCGGTCTTGGGATCGAGCCGGCCGTAGATCCCGTTCTGGCCGGTGAACCAGATGCGGCCGCGGTTGTCGAAGGCGGCCGTGTTGAGGTTGACGTAGCCGCGCGCCGCGGGGAGCGACCAGCTCTTGACCTCGCGGGTCTTGGGATCCACGCGCACGATGGCGTTGTGGCCGCCCTCGGTCACCCACGGGGCGCCGTCGGGCCCGACGATGACGCCGTGGGGGGCCGCGCCCGCGCCGAGCGAGACCAGCTCGACCTTGCCCGTCACGGGGTCGAGGCGGCCGAGCTTGCCGTCGCGCTGGGCCGTGTACCACACGATGCCGTCACTGCCGACGGCGACGTCGTGCGGGAACCCACCACCCGAGGGCAGGGCATAGGCCTGCACGGCGACTTGTGCCCGCGCATGGGACGGCGCGCAGGCAAGGACGACGAGGAACGCGAACAGTACGCGGAGCATGGTCACCTCCCCTTGCCGGCTCGGGCAAGGATGCCAGTATAGACCTCGTGACAGTGTGCGGCGACGGGTCGCGCTCAGCGGAGGTGAGGGAAAACCTGTTCGCCCAGGAGCCTGATGGTTCGGAGGACCTGGGCCTGCGCCATGCCGGGCCACTGGACGCGGACGATGATGGCCGTGACGCCGAGCGTGTCGCGATAACGGGCGATCTCTTCTCTGACGCGGGCGGGATCGCCCAGCAGGAAGCGGTCGCGCGCGAGCGCCTCGAAGTCCGACGCGAAGGTCTCGCCGGCCGGAAGTGCCTTGTCCTGCTCCCACTGCCGGTAGGCCTCGTACTTGGGCCCGAGGAAGGACCGCGCCTCGGAGACGGCCGTCGCCGTGTCCGGGGCGACATAGCATTCCTTGATGAGCGGGATCTCCGTCGCCGGCGGTTTGCCGAGCGTCTTCCGGGTCTCGCGGAACAGGGCCAGCTGGCGCTGGAGCGTCGGCAGGGTCGTGTGCGGGTTCATGAGCCACGCGTCGCCGAGCCGAGCGGCCCGCTTGACGCCGCCGTCGGCATTGGCCGCCATCCAGATCGGCGGGCGCGGCCGCTGGAGCGGCGGCATGGAGAGGCGGACGTCTTTGAGGTTGAAGTGTCGCCCTGAATAACTCACGGGCTCGCCCGTCCAGAGCCGCTCGATGATCTCGAGCCCCTCGACGAGGCGGCCGACCCGCTGCGTCGGATCCTGCCCCACGGCCTGGTTCTCGACGTCGCGGTAGCCGAGCCCGACGCCGAAGATGAAGCGGCCGCCGCAGATGACGTCGAGCGTGGCGATCTGCTCGGCGATCTCGACGGGATGATGCAGGGGGAGGAGCAGGACTCCGGTGCCGAGTGACATTCGGCCGGCTTCGGCCGCGACCCTCGCGAGGACAGGTATCGGCTGGAAGTAGGTGAAGGGGGCGGAGAGGTAGTGCTGGCTGGCCCAAACGGAATCGAAGCCGACGGCCGACGCCAACCGCACCTGCTCGAGGTGCTCCTGGAAGCGGCCGGCCTGCGAGTCATCCGGCGAGTGCTGGACTGACAGCCCGAGGCCAAACTTCATCTTTCCCCTTTGATCTGCACTGACCGGGCCGAGAAACGCATCCGCCGGTGGTTATCCCAGCGGCGCATATTAGCCCAAGTGGGCGAATTACGGTAGTTGTCTAGGGGCCCCTGGCCCGGGGTCCCGCCGTCCGGCGCCCCAGCCTTTGGGCTCGTTCATCCGCGCTCTACTGCACCCCGCAGGTGGACGAGGTGTCTCGATCTTGGGACATTGACGGACCTGTCCGCGGTCGCTAAGCTCACGGCATGGATTCCCTGGAGGTCAAGACCCGCCGCTGGAAGCGCGTCGAGTACGAGCGCTTGATCGAGTCGGGCTTCTTCCAGCCGGGCGATCCTGTCGAGCTGGTCGGCGGGCAGCTCATCGTCGCGGAGCCGCAGGGCAGCGGCCACTTCGCGGCCATCAGGGCCGTGGAGGAGGCGCTGCGGACGGCGTTCGGTGTGGGCTGGGATGTGCGCGCGCAGGGCCCGGTGGCCCTCGACGAGGAGTCCGAGCCGGAGCCGGACGTGGCCGTGGTGCCGGGCGGCTTCCGCGACTACGTGGCCGCGCACCCTTCGCGGCCCGTTCTCGTCGTCGAGGTCAGCGAGTCGAGCCTGGCTCTGGATCGCCACCACAAGGGCAGCCTCTACGCCCGAGCCGGCCTCGACGACTACTGGATCGTGAATCTCGTGGATCGCGTCCTCGAGGTGTATCGCCATCCGGGTCCTGACCCGGCCGCGTCATTCGGCTGGCGATACTCGCCCGCGGAGGTGTTCGGGCGCAAGGCTTCGGTCTCGCCGCTCGCGCTGCCGGGCGCCCACATTCGCGTCGCCAACCTGCTCCCTGAGCCTTCCTGAGGCCCTCGAAGGAGCGCCCGAGTAGTCTTTCGCTCGGGCAAGTCCCTCCCCGCGATGACCTTGTGGTCGGCACTCGTCAACTGCTCCGGCCCGAGCTTGATGGTCAGCTTGGCGACCCTGCCGGTGAAGCGGAACGGCACCCGGTAGTTACGGATGAGCGAAGGAGAATCGCGGACCCTGCCGCTCGACCGTTCGGACTATAGTTTTAGACCGTCATGGGCGAACTACTTCCTCTACTTTGCCTGGCCGGGCACGGCGAAACCGCCTGGAGCCTCTCGGGCCGGCACACGGGACTGACCGATCTGCCGCTGACCGAGCGCGGCGAGCGCAACGGGCGCAGGCTCGGGGAGCGGCTTGACGGGCTGACGTTCGCCAGGATCTTTACCTCGGCAAGCTCGTCGCGCTCCACGAGCACAGCTTCTTCACCCAGGGCGCGATCTGGGGCATCGATTCCTTCGACCAGTGGGGCGGCGAGCTGGGCAAGGTACTGACCCAGCGCATCATCCCGGAGCCCGAGGGCAAGGCAGAGCCCAGGCTCGCCCATGACAGCTCGACGAACAACCTGATCCGCCGCTACAGGAAGCTCAAGGGCACCCTCTAAGGAGGACGTGATGCAGCTCGGAATGATCGGACTCGGGCGGATGGGCGCGAACATGGTGCGGCGGCTCATCAAAGGAGGCCACCAGTGCGTGGTCTTCGACCTCTCGCCGAAGGCGGTGGAGGAGCTGGTGAAGGAGAAGGCTGTCGGGGCATCCTCGTTCGCTGAGTTCGTCAAGAACCTCCAGAAGCCGCGGGCGGTCTGGCTGATGGTTCCGGCGGCTGTCGTGGACAAGACCATCGCCGAGCTGCTGCCGTCTCTCGAGCGCGGCGACATCCTGATCGACGGCGGCAATTCCTACTACATCGACGACATCCGGCGCGGGAAGGAGCTCGGGCCGAGAGGCATCCACTACGTGGACGTGGGGACCAGCGGCGGCGTCTGGGGCCTCGAGCGCGGGTACTGCATGATGATCGGGGGCGAGGCGGAGGTGGTCAAGCGCCTCGATCCGATTTTCGCCAGGCTGGCTCCCGGCGCGGGCGACATCGCGCGCACCCCGGGGCGTGAGAAGACCGGCGGCACGGCCGAGCAAGGGTATCTCCACTGCGGGCCGAACGGCGCCGGCCACTTCGTCAAGATGGTGCACAACGGGATCGAGTACGGGATCATGGCCGCCTACGCCGAGGGCCTGGGTGTCCTGCGCGCCGCCAACGTCGGCAAGCAGGCCCATGCGGCCGACGCGGAGACGACGCCACTGCGTGACCCCGATCACTACCAGTACGACCTCAACCTGCCCGAGATCACTGAGGTGTGGCGGCGCGGCAGCGTGATCGCCTCGTGGCTGCTGGATCTGACGGCGAGCGCCCTGATCAAGGACCCAACCTTGGCGAACTTTGCCGGACGGGTGTCGGACTCGGGTGAGGGACGGTGGACGATCAAGGCCGCCATCGACGAAGCCGTGCCGGCCCACGTCCTGACGGCGGCGCTGTACGAGCGCTTCAGCTCGCGCGGCGAGGCGGACTTCGCCGACAGGCTGCTCTCGGCCATGCGCTACGAGTTCGGCGGACACATCGAGAAGCCGGCCGGCATCTGAGATGGAGATGAAGGTGCTCGCGGACGCGGATGCGGTCGCGCGGGAGGCCGCCTCGATCATCGCCGCGGACGCTCGGGCCGCCGTCGCCGCGCGCGGCCGATTCATCGTGGCCGTCAGCGGCGGCCACACCCCGTGGCGGATGCTGCGCGCCCTGGCCGGCGAAGACCTGCCGTGGAAGGGCGTGCATGTGGTGCAGGTGGACGAGCGCGTGGCCCCCGCCGGAGACCCTGACCGCAACCTCACTCACCTGCGCGGGAGCCTGCTCGAGCGTGCCCCGCTGCCTGCAGAGCACATCCATGCCATGCCGGTGGAATCGTCCGACCTCGAGGCCGCGGCCGCGCAGTACGCTCGGACCCTCCAGGAGATCGCGGGCTCGCCGCCGGTGCTCGACCTCGCGCATCTGGGACTGGGGCCCGACGGCCACACCGCCTCCCTGGTCCCCGGAGACCCGGTTCTCATGGTCGCCGGGGAAGACGTCGCGCTGACCGAGGTGTATCAGGGGCGGCGCCGGATGACGCTGACGTATCCCATGCTGAACCGGTCCCGCCGCATCCTGTGGGTGGTGACCGGGAGCGAGAAGGTTGGTATGCTTGCGCGCCTGCGCGTCGGCGACCGGTCGATTCCGGCCGGCCGGGTGCGCCGGGACCAGGCCCTGGTGCTCGCCGACCGCGCGGCGGCAGGGCCCTGAAAGATCGGAGGAACGGCGATGCCCAAGGACGATGCGCTGCCCGAGTGGCTCGCCGTCGCCGTCGCCGTCGCCGTCTTCGTGGTGCTGCTCCGCACCCGCGTTTCTGGTCCCGTGCGGCGCGCTGGTGAGCCTGTTCGCGTTCAGGGCTCACTGAGCCGGAAGACATGAACATGCGAGTGGGGATCGCCACCGATCACGGCGGATTCGGCCTGAAGGAGGAGATCGTCGCCCGGCTCCGCGCGGCGGGGCACGAGGTCGTCGATTTCGGCGCCCATGGCTTGAATTCCGGCGACGACTATCCCGACTTCGTCATCCCGCTCGCCCGGGCCGTGGCGGCGGGGACGGTGGAGCGCGGCGTGGCGATCTGCGGCAGCGGCGTCGGCGCGGCCGTCTGCGCCAACAAGGTTCCGGGTGTTCGCGCAGGGCTGATCCAGGACCACTTCTCGGCCCGCCAGGGCGTCGAGGACGATCACATGAACGTCCTCTGCATGGGTGGGCGGGTCGTGGGGCCGGAGGTCGCCTGGGACCTCGTCCAGACGTTCCTCGCGGCCGAGTTCAGCCAGGCCGAGCGGCACCTGCGCCGCCTGGGCAAGGTGGCTGCCCTCGAAGCAGCGCACAGGAAATAGAAAGCAGGATCGGGTCTCCCCGGCCAACCCTAGGATGAGCCGGCTGTGGGCAGCGCGAGGGGCAGCGCGCTGAGCGCGATGGGGAGGGGGGCCCGCGCGATGGCGTGCGGCCCGCGGGATCCGCCGGGGCGGCGGGGCGGGGGCAGGGAGCGGGCAGAGGGGTGCAGCGGGGCAGCGCCGAAGGCGGGAGCGGGGCCGGGCGAGGGGGCGGGGCCGCGGCGAGGAACGGCAGGGGCCGCCGCCCGTGACGTGCGGGCAGCGGGCGCGGGTGGGGGGCGGGGCCTGGCGGCTCGAGGGCGCGGGCGAGGGGGGCGAGGAGGGCCTGGGCGGCGAGGGGATCCTGCACGGCAGGAACACGACGGCCAAGAACACCATCAGCGCGGAGATGACGATGCCCATACGGAAGATCCGTCGGTCCACGAACTGGACGATGTTGAGATAGGCCTGGGGCGCGAGGAGATCCTGGACCCCCAGGATGAGCGGCGTGGCGAAATCGGGAAAGGTCCAGATGAAGACCAGGAGCGCGCCCGCGACGTAGCCCGGCCCGTAGCTGGCAAACCCCACTTGACTCCGGACCGGGCGCGACTCTAGAGTTCGGCTGCTAGCGAGCAACTGCCCCCCCGACCGTCCCCAGCACGGAGGGATTTCCGAGCATGGCTCTGCGCGGGTCGCTCGCTTTGGATCGCCCGCTCGTCCTCGGCGTGATTCTAGCCGCCATGGCGGCGATGGGCGGGTGCACCCCCAAGGTTCCAGTTTACGGTCTCACGGGCTCCCTTACAAAATCATCGTCCAGGCGCCCGGTATGGCCTGGAGGATGAAGGCCGATGTGCTGCGAAAAGAGTTTGATCGATGCGGGCCCCTTAATAAGTTAGTGTTGCACTACCTGCATACCTTGATAGTGGGTTTGTCGCAGTCGGGCGCCTGCAACCGGTTTCACACCATACGGCAACGCTTCTGTCGCTGGGTGCTGACGTCCCAGGATCGCGCGCGATCCAGCGAGATCCAGTCCACTCAGGAATTCCTGTCGCAGATGCTGGGAGTAAATCGCGGCAGCGCCAGTCAAGCGGCCAGCGCCTTGCAAAGGGCAGGGCTGATCAGCTACCGGCGTGGCCGGATCACCATCCTCGATCGCGCGGGTTTGGCAGCGGCAGCCTGTGAGTGCTACCGCATTGTTAAAGGCGAGTTCGATCGCCCCTTTCGCGCCTAGCACCCGTCTTACCCCGCCTCCCGTGTCCCGCAGGTAGCTCCCTTCTCTCCGCCCAGTCCCGCTGACCATCCTATGTCGGGTATCCGACAGACATTCGGGGTCTCGTACACATACAGTATCGGCATGATGAGCCGACGGGCGAAGGTCGTGCCGGAGGAGCGCTTGCAGTTCGAGACGCTCCTTTCAGAGCTCTCGGCAGGGTTGATCCACCTCGCGGCCGCCGACGTCGACGCGGCGATCGAGCGCGGGCTTCAGCGGGTCGTCACGTTCCTGGGGGTGGATCGAGGCCAACTCGACGAATACGTCGGAAGCGAGCCGGTCGTCCGTATCGTCTGGGCGCGTCCGGGCCTCGAGGACATGCCGCGCCTCATGGACGACGACCAGTTCCCCTGGACGGCGGAGACCCTGCGGCGCGGACAGGTCGTCCGTTTTTCCCGGATCGACGAGCTTCCGGCGGCGGCGGCGCTCGATCGGGCCAACCTTCAGCGCGCGGGCACGCGCTCGAAGATCTGCCTCCCTCTGCGCTCCAGCGGTCCCATGCTCGGCGTACTCTCCTTCGGCGCCATTCGTGCCGAACGCGCCTGGCCGGATGATCTGGTGGAGCGGCTCCGCCTCCTGAGCGAGGCCTTCTCCAACGCGCTGGAGCGGAAGCGGATGGAACTCTCGCTCGCGGAGCGCCTGCGCTTCGAGAGGCTGCTGTCCTCCCTGTCCGCGGCGTTCAGCCACCTGTCGGCTGCCGATTTCGATCGGGAGGTCCAGCGCGGGCTTCGCCAGGTCGTCGACTTCCTGGGCGTCGATCGCGGCAGCTTGATCGAGTTCTCCCGGGACGGCATCACTGCGCGTTCGTGGGCGATCGAGGAATGGATGGACGTGGGCGAGTTCCCGTGGATGACGGCCCGACTGCGAAGGGGCGACGTCGTCCGCTTTGCGCAGCTCGAAGAGCTTCCGGACGAGGCGGCCGTGGACCGGCGGAGCTACCTCAGCAACCGCGTCAAGCCCCAGGTCGCGGTGCCTCTGCTGGTGGGCGGCATCGTCGTGGGAGGGCTCGTGTTCGGCACCGTCGGCGCCGAGCGCGCGAGGTCGGACGAGCTGATCGAGCAGCTGCACCTCCTCGGAGAAGTCTTTGCCAACGCATTGTCACGTAAGCAGGGGGAGCTCGAGGCGCAGCGGCTCCGCCAGGACCTGACGCACATCGGCCGGGTGTCGGCCCTCGGCGAGCTCACCGCGTCGCTGGCCCACGAGCTGAACCAGCCGCTGACCGCGATCCTCAACAACGCGCAGACGGCCCAACGCCTGCTCGCCGCCGCCGCCGCCCCGAATCTCGAAGAGGTGCGCGAGATCCTGCACGACATCGTGACGGACGACAGGCGGGCCACCGAGGTGATCGGCCGGCTGCGTGCCCTGGTCAAGAAGGGCGACCCCGAATTCGTACCCCTCGACCTCAACGAGCTCATCAGAGAAGTGGCGAGGCTGATGCGGAGCGACGCGATCAGGCGTGGCATGTCGCTGAGCCTCGAGCTCGCCGCCGATTTGCCGACCGTGCGAGGCGACCGGGTCCAGCTGCAGCAGGTGGTGCTGAACCTGGTGCTCAACGGCCTGGACGCCATGCACGAGCCCGGCGCGGGTGAACGGACCCTCGTCATTCGGACGGCCAGGGACGGCGCGGACGCCGTCGCGGTCTCGGTGCAGGACGCGGGGATCGGGATCGACGAGAAGAACGTGGACCAGCTGTTCCACGCGCTCTTCACGACCAAGACCGAGGGGCTTGGCATGGGCCTGGCCATCGCGCGCACCATCGTCGCCGCGCACGGGGGCCGGCTGAGCGCTGCGAACAACGGGACCGCCGGGGCCACGTTCCAGTTCAGCTTGCCGGTGAGCCGCGAGGGCGCGCGATGACCGTGCGGAAGAGCCTTCCAGCCGGGAGATCAGCGCGGCGACAGGTTTCCACGAAAGCTGCCACGTCTTCTGCCCAGGACGTCTTGTCGAAGTCCGCCGCCAAGAACCAACAAGTCTCGTCGGTCAGCAGAGGGTAGACGCCAACGATGTGACGGCCCTGGAGGTGATCGAGGATCACCTGGTTCTCGACGGGCAGGAATGCCTGATGTGGACACTCGCCGCACTTCACCCGGGGCTTCTCGCGGATGCCGCGGACCCACTCGTTCGCACAGGCGGGCGCATAGCCGTAGCGTCCCGTCCTGGCGTTGGTCCAGAGTCGGGGGTAGATGTCGTCGCGGCCGCGGAAGCGGGCGACCTTCTCCGCGGAGGTGCCCGGCACGGGCGTCCTCGAGCTCTCCCCCCAGGCGGCCGATTTTCGCTTCCTCGCGCGCGATCGCGTCGCGAATCGACTCCTCGGATGGCGGCATGGTTACCTCGGCAGAATCGTCTAAGCCTTCCGCGGGTGATTCTAGCGAAAGGCCATGGTCACCGAGCGAGCGAGGAAGGCGAAGGGCAAGAGGGTGTCGTGTATTGCCAATGTCTACACGCTGGTGTATCCGGATTGTAGATACAGGAGGAGGAGCCATGCCTGGCACAAGGATGAAAGAACGTCAGCCCCGCGACGTGACGATCAACCTGCGCGCCAATCAAAGGCAACGCGCGCTGATCGACCGCGCGGCGGAGACACTCGGCAAGAATCGCTCGGATTTCACGCTCGAAGCCGTGTGCCGCGAAGCGGACGCGGTGCTCCTCGATCGGCGCTTCTTCGTTGTGGATGAGAAGGCGTACCGGAGCTTTACCGCGGCGCTCGACAAACCTCCCGCGGAGAGTCCCAAGCTGCTCCGTTTGCTGAGATCCAAAGCGCCCTGGAAGCGATGACCCCCGGCGCGGAGAGGACGAGCGCCCCGGAACACCTCAGACCGGATCATGAGCTGGCGGCCTTCGATTCAGGCGTTCCCGTCCTCGACGATTGGCTGTAGCGACGCGCTCTCGTCAACGAAGAGCTGGGCGGGTCCCGCGCCTATGTGGTGACCGCGGGTGGTCGAGTTGTTGATTACTACGCACTTGCGACTGGCGGTGTCGCGCAGGCAGGCGTGACCGGTCGAGTGCGGCGGAACATGCCGGACCCCGTGCCCGTGATGGTGTCAGGCCGCCCGGCGGTGGACCGGGCGTATCAGGGCCGTGGCCTGGGCGAGGGCCTACTGCGCGACGCGGTTCTCCGGACTCTGCAAGCGGCCCAGCTCGGCGGAATCCGCGCGATCCTCGTGCACGCGATCTCCGAGGAGGCGGAGCGCTTCTATGAGCGCCACGGCTTTGTCGCGTCCCCGATCGATCCGATGGCGCTGATGATCACGGTCGCCGATGCGGAGAACACCCTGAGGAGCAGCGGCTGGAGGCGCGTGTCCGGACAGACTGATCCCGTAGAATGGCGAGAGTCTCGTAAGGAGCCGGAGATCCGCAGGAGGAACGCCATGAGCGGTCCGCTTCGCGTCGTGCACTACGTGAACCAGTTCTTCGGTGGCATCGGCGGCGAGGACCAGGCGCACGTCGGCGTGACGGTGAGGGCCGGCGCGGTGGGCCCGGGCCGCGTCCTCGAGACGGCGCTGGGGGACGGCGCGCGCGTCGAGGCCACCATCATCTGTGGCGACAACTTCGCCCACGAGCGCGCGGAGGACGTCGCGCCCGCTGTTGCGGCGCGCACAGGAAATAGAAAGCAGGATCTGGTCTCCCCGGTCAACCCTCGGGTGAGCGGGCTGTGGGCAGCGCGAGGGGCAGCGCGCTGAGCGCGACGGGGAGGGGGGCCCGAGCGATGGCGTGCGGCCCGCGGGATCCGCCGGGGCGGCGGGGCGGGGGCAGGGAGCGG